>NZ_JBFTNR010000164.1:0-6512 GCF_056665995.1 Stenotrophomonas sp. 05L44_2 | reverse complement strand
GGGTACTGACGCGCCAGCACGTGCATGTGCTGAGCATCGACAACGGCCCGCTGCGCCAGCACGTACTGGACACCGGCCTGGTCGAACACCTGCGCGCCGATGGTTTCCATTGGCACCCGGAGCAGCCGCTGGACTGGATGGTCTGCGATATGGTCGAGCAGCCGCGTCGCGTCGCCGAACGCATGGCCACCTGGTTCCGCGAGGGCTGGTGCAGGCACGCGATCTTCAACCTGAAGCTGCCGATGAAGAAGCGCTGGGACGAAACCCGCCTGTGCCTGGACCTGTTCCAGGAGCAGGCCGGCAAGCCGCTGGTGGTACGTGCCAAGCAGCTGTACCACGACCGTGAGGAAATCACGGTGCTGGCGTCGCCGCTGCGCTGATGAACATCCTGCGCATATCCCTGCTGCTGTGTACCGCGGTGCTGGCGTCGCCGGCACTGGCACAACCGGCGCGCCCGCAGCCGGCACAAAGTGCTCCGCTGCGTGATGACAGTGGCGTGGTCCGGCAGCAGTCGCTGTCGGCCGGCCGCGTGACCGGCAGCGTCGACATCGTGGTGCCGCTGGGCGAAACCCCGGTAACGGTGCGTTCGCTGGCGCCGGCCAGCGTGCTCGGCCAGTACCGCATCCATTTCGCCGAGTTGGACGTGAACGCTGATGGTTTCATCAGCCGTGACGAAGCACTGGCCAATCCGGCGCTTTCCGATGAGTTCAACGCATTGGACAGCAAGCGTCGCGGCAAGCTGGACCGCGCTGACCTTGCCGGTTGGCTGATCGATTGACCCGATTCCGGTAGCGCCGGGCCACGCCCGGCGGGATCGGTGAACCGCGCTGCGCGCTCGCCGGGCATGGCCCGGCGCTACCGGCGGATGATCCGGGGCTCGCGCGCCAACCAAGGTTGACGTCTACAGAAGCGATTCGCTGCAGACCGGCATGGCCCGCTTTTGGTAGGTGCCAACCTTGGTTGGCACAAGGCCGGAAGGCCCTCACTCCAGCTGGGGCGAGGATGCCCGATCGGCGCGCCAACCAAGGTTGGCATGTACCAGGGCCTCGCCGTCACACCCCTGCGGCGCGCTTCCAGAAGGCCTGTACCAGCGGCGGCCACTTGCCTAYGCAGCCCAGCGCGCGGCCACGCGCCAGGGTCAGGTGCATCTCGTCGTTGGAGAACAGCCGGTTGATCGCGTCGAAGCTGTAGGCGGCGATCTGGTTGTCGCTGCGACGCTCACGCGCCCAGCGCTGCACGCGCTGCGGCGACAACCGGGGTTGTCCACGCCGTTCGGCCGACGGCGCCAGCCAGTGCTGCAGGGCGGCGACATCGCGCAGGCCAAGATTGACGCCCTGCCCGGCCAGCGGATGCACCACGTGGGCGGCATCGCCCAGCGCCAGCACGCGACCGGCCACGTAGTGGCGGGCCAGCTGCCGGCGCAGCGGGAAGGCTGCGCGCGGCGAGGCCAGCCGCAGTTCACCCAGGCGCGCGGCGAAAGCGCGGGTCAGTTCACGATTGAATGCGTCTTCGTCCAGGGCCAGTACGCGTGCGGCCTCGTCGTCGGGCAATGTCCAGACGATGGAACTGCGGCGCTCGGCCACCGGCAACAGCGCCAGCGGACCGGTCGGCAGGAAGCGCTGCCAGGCCGTGGCCTGGTTGGGCAGCTCGCTGTCCACATAGGCGACTACACCGCGCTGCTGATAGTCGTGGCGTTCAACGTCGATCCCGGCCAGTCCGCGCAGGGTCGATTCAGCACCGTCGGCAGCCACCGCCAGCGCGGCTTCGACGCGACGACCATCATCCAGGCGCAGGCGCACAGCGTGCTCGTCCTGTTCAAGCGCTTCCACGCGCGCCGGGCAATGCAGCTCCACGCCAGCTGCCGGCAGCGCCGCCCACAAGCGATCCTGCAGCAAGCCGTTCTCGACGATGAAACCCAGCTCGCGACGGCCGAAGCGATCGGCGTCGAACAGCAGGTCGTCGCCACCGCCCGCGTCCCACACCTGCATGCGCCGGTATGGCCAGGCGCGTGCCTGGGCGATCGTCGGCCACACGCCGAGACGCTCAAGCAACTGCACGTTGTCGGCGGCGAAGGCGAACACCCGCAGATCCGGCTGTGCGGCCTGCCATGGTGCCGGTTCACGCCCTTCCACCAGCGTTACGGCAAGGCCGGCATCGGCCAGCGCCAGCGCACAGGCGGCGCCGACCACACCGCCGCCCACAATGGCCACGTCCAGGCGTGCGCGCCGGTTCATGCGGCTTCTCCACGGCACAGGCGCGGCACATCGCCACGGAAGCCCATCGCACCACCAACCAGCATCGACTGCACCGAGGCGCGCTGTGCGGCCACCAGGCCCAGGCTGCGCAGGGGGCGCAGCAGCGGCGCCGGATTGCTGGTCAGCCGGGCAAGACCGCCGGAGAACGCCACCGTCTGCCGTCGATCTTCTTCGCGGCGGTCCACGTAGGATCGCAACAGTGCATCGCTGCCGGCATCGCCCTCCACTTCCAGCAGCTCGGCCAACGTCAATGCGTCGCGCAGGCCGAGGTTGAAACCCTGCGCACCCAGCGGGTGGATGGTCTGCGCGGCATTGCCCAGCAGCACCGTGCGCTCCCCCACCAGCGCGCGCGCCAGTACCTGGATCAGCGGATAGGCACTGCGCGGGCCGGAGTCGAGCAGGCGGCCCGCCCGCCAGCCGATGGCCTGCTGCAGGCGCTGCAGCCAGGCGGTGTCGTCCAGCGCCATCACCGCCTCTGCCTGGTCACGGGCAACCCCGTGCACGGTGCCGAAATGGCGGTCGCCACGCGGCAGCAACGCCGTCGGGCCGGTATCGGTGAAACGCTCCCAGGCGGTGCCATCSGGCGCGCGCKSRCTGCGCACGCGGGCCACGAACAGSGTCTGCWGGAAGTCGTGGCGATCAACGTCGATGCCCAACGCATCGCGCACGCCGCTGCTGGTGCCGTCGGCACCGACCACCAGCCGCGCCAGCAGCACCCGCTCGCCACTGTCATCGGCCACCCGCACCTGGCGGTAGCCGTCAATCACCTCGCCCAGGCCAAGGAAACGCATCGGCCGGTAGCGGCGCAGCCGTGACAACTCCTGCAGCCGGCTTTCCAGCGCCTGGCCGAAATCACGCGCCACCACCACCTGGCCGAACCATGGCCGGTCGTACTCTGCGGCATCGAGCTGCACACGGCCGAAATCGCCGGCGCGGCTGACATGGATGCGGCGGATCGGGCCGGGGGCCATCGACAGCTTCTGCATGACCCCCAGCGCGGTCAGCGCGTTGATCGTGGCGGCGGCAAAACTGAGGTTGCGCTGGTCGAACACCGCCGGCAGTTCCCCGGCCGGGCTGGCTTCGAGCAGGCCCACGTCGCGGCCCAGGCGGTCCAGGGCGATGGCCAGGCTGGCRCCSACCAGWCCGCCACCGACGATCAGCACGTCATGTCGTTCACTCATGGGCGCATGATACGCGCTCGCCGCGCCGGCATGCCCCACGCCGCCCCGCCTGCGCCAAGCGCCGCGCCGGGCTAGAATGAAACCTGAATCCGCTCCGGCCCACCGCCATGTCCGACTCCGCCCCCCGCGCCTTCGTCCTGTCAGTGCTCGTGCTGTTGCTGGCTGCGACCCGCGTCAATCACTTCGCGGCAATCCCTGACGCCTCTTGGGCGGTGTTCTTCATCGGCGGCTTCTATCTCGCCCGCTGGACCCGCTGGGCGTTCCCGCTGCTGATGGTGTTCGCGGTGCTGGTCGACTGGATCGTGATCCGCAGCAGCGGCCTCGACTTCTGGCAGCACTACTGCGTATCGCCGGGCTACTGGCTGCTGTTGCCGGCCTACTTCGCGATGTGGGCCGGTGGCATGTTGCTGGGCCGCAACTACCGCAGCGCGCAGTGGTCGGTGCTGGGCAAGGGTGCCTTGCTGCTGGTGGCGTCGGTGGCGCTGTGCCATCTGCTGGCGCAGGGCGGTTTCTACTGGACCAGCCAGAACGTGGCCGAGCCGACCGTGGCCGGATGGGCACAGAACTACGCCCAGTGGTTCGGCCCCTACCTGCGCACCACTGCGATCTACGTGGCCTTGGCCGCCGCACTGCAGCTGGCCGTGGAGCAGGTGCTCAAGCTCCTGCAGGCCCGCCGCGACATCCACCACTGAGCCACGCCATGGGTCATCGCCTCTCGCGCATCTACACCCGCACCGGCGACGACGGCAGCACCGGCCTGGGTGACGGCAGCCGGGTCGGCAAGGATGACCTGCGTGTTGCGTCCTATGGCACCGTCGATGAAGCCAACGCCACGCTCGGCCTGTTGTTGGCCGTGCCGCTGCCGGAGGACGTCCGCGCGCTGGTGGTGCACCTGCAGCACCAGCTGTTCGATCTGGGCGCCGAACTGTGCATTCCCGGCCATGCCGCCATCCACGCCGCTGATGTGTCGGCGCTGGAACAGCAGCTGGACCACTACAACGCCGACCTGCCGATGCTGAAGGAGTTCATCCTGCCGGCCGGTGGCGAGGCCGCCGCGCGCTGCCACCTGGCGCGCACCGTGGTCCGCCGCGCCGAGCGCGACACGGTCGCCCTGGCCCGCGTGGAACCGGTACGCAGCGAGGCGCTGCAGTACCTCAACCGGCTGTCAGACCTGCTGTTCGTGCTGGCCCGGGTGCTGGCACGGGCCGATGGCCACGGCGAAGCGCTGTGGCAACCACAGCATCGCCAGCGCTGAGCCGCCGTGCTGGTCTTCACCCATCCCGCCTGCCTGCTGCACGATCCGGGCCCTGGCCATCCTGAATGCCCGCAACGCCTGCAGGTGGTGCTCGACGCGCTGCACGAGGCCTTCCCCGGCCAACTGGATTGGCGCGAACCGCCGCCGGCCAAGTTCGGTGAACTGACCCGGGTCCACGACAGCGCGCTGCTGGATCTGGTACTGCAACCGCAGAGCGCACCGCTGCGCCAGCTGGACATGGACACCTGGACCTCGCCGGGCTCGGCCAGCGCCGCGGTGCACGCCGCCGGCGCAGGTGTCGCGGCCGTCGATGCGGTGATGCTGGGCGAGGATCCGCTGGCCTTCTGCGCGGTGCGCCCGCCCGGCCACCATGCCACCAGCAGCACCGCGATGGGCTTCTGCCTGCTCAACAACATCGCCATCGCCGCCGCCTACGCCCGCGACCGCCACGGTCTGGAGCGGATCGCAGTGGTCGACTTCGACGTCCACCACGGCAACGGCACCCAGGACATCTTCCAGCACGACGCACGGGTGTCCTACTACAGCACCCACCAGGCCGGGCTGTTCCCCGAGTCCGGCCTGCGCCGTGACCGCGGTGCCGGCAACCTGATGAACATCCTGCTGCCGCCCGGCAGTGGCGGCTTCCGCTTCCGCAACGTCTGGGCCGACGAGATGCTGCCGGCGATCGACGACTTCCGCCCCCAGCTGCTGCTGATCTCGGCAGGCTTCGACGCCCACCTGCGCGACCCGCAGGCCGACCTGATGCTGGAGACCGACGATTTCGCCTGGATCACCCGCGAACTGCACGCGCTGGCACGCCGCCATGCCGCCGGCCGGGTGGTGTCGATGCTGGAGGGAGGATACGACCTGCAGGCCTTGGCCGAGTGCAGCGTGGCCCACCTGCAGGCACTGATCGACACGCCCTCCGGCAACGGGCCTGGATGAACCCGAACCGGCAACCCGGGGAGGCCTTCATTGCCCCTATGCAAGGGATGGGGCAAGCTACCGTCCGTTTTCGCCCGAATCCGAACCGCGTGCGCCGAGCCCTCCGCCTGCTTCCCCTGCCCCTGAGCATCGCCGTCTGCCTTCCGGCATGGGCTGATGACAAGCCGCTCAACTGGGGCCTTTGCCCGGCCACCGACGTGATCCCTGCGTTCACCGACGCACCGACCCCGGTGCCCGGCCAGGACAAGGCTGCCGCCAGCGCTGCGCGCGAACAGCAGCCCACCGACATCGAGGGCGACCAGCTGCTGGGCACCACCACCGTGCCGCAGTACCAGGGCAACGTGGCGCTGCGCCGGGGCGACCAGTTCGTGGGCACCGACAAGCTCAGCTTCGATACCGAAAGCGGCAACTATGTCGCCGACGGCAACGTCCGTTACCAGGATGCCTCGATCCGGATGGTCGCCAAGCGCGCCGAGGGCAACCAGGAAAGCGACACCCACAAGATCACCGACATCCAGTACCAGCTGGTGTCCCGCCGCGGCAACGGTGAAGCCGAATCGGTCGACCTGCAGGGCGCGGTCGGGCAGATGCACCGCTCCACCTACACCACCTGCGACCCGTCGCAGCCGGTATGGAAGCTGACCGCCCCGGAGATCGAAGTCGACAACGACGAAGGCTTCGGCACCGCCCGCAACGCGGTGCTGCGGATCGGCAAGGTGCCGGTGCTGTGGGCGCCCTACTTCAAGTTCCCGATCGATGACCGGCGCAAGACCGGCCTGCTGTTCCCGCAGCTGGGCATGTCCGGCCGCAACGGTTTCGACTACGCACAGCCGATCTACTTCAACCTGGCGCCGAACTACGACGACACGTTGACCC
>NZ_JBFTNR010000163.1:0-6540 GCF_056665995.1 Stenotrophomonas sp. 05L44_2 | reverse complement strand
CTTCACGGTGACGGTGGCATAAGGGCGCATGCTGCCCCCGGAGATCGACGATGTCCGCCACGCCGCAGTCTGCTTCCGCGCCTCCGCCCCGCCATCCTCTGGTTACCGTGCTGGCCCTGTTGCTGATCGTGCTCGGCCTGGTCATCGGCGGCCTTGGTGCGTGGCTGCTCAGCCTCGGTGGCTCCTGGTACTACGCCATCGCCGGCTTGGGCCTGCTGGTCTGCGGCATCCTGTTGTGGGGCAATCGGCGTAGCGGTGCACTGCTGTAYGCACTGGTGTTCATCGGCAGCCTGCTGTGGACCTGGTGGGAGTCGGGCAGCGATTACTGGCGCTGGGTACCGCGGCTGGGCCTGGTGACCGCCCTCGGCATCGTCCTGGCATTGCTGGCGCCGACCCTGCAGGCGCCGGTGCCCAGGCGGCTGTCGCGCAGCGTGGCCGCTGTACTGATGCTGGTCTTCGTGGCCGCCTTCGGCCTCGCGTTCACCCCGCATGGCGTGGTCGACGGGCATCAGCCGTTCCCCGAGCCGGCGGTCAGCGCCGGGCTTGATCCCACCCGTGACACCACCGGCCTGCAGCCTGCCGACCAACCGGCCGAGGGCGACTGGCCGGCATGGGGGCGCAGCAATGCGGCCACCCGCTATTCGCCGCTGCAGCAGGTCACCCCGGAAAACGTGGGAACCCTGCAACTGGCGTGGCAGTTCCGCACCGGCGACCTGCCGAAGAAGCGCTGGGGTGCGGAAACCACGCCACTGAAGATCGGTGATCGGTTGTACCTGTGCACCGCACGCAATCAGTTGATCGCCCTCGATGCCGGCAGCGGCAAGGAGCTATGGCGTTTCGATCCGAAGGTGAAGGATGCGTCGATCCCGTAYACGGCCGCCTGCCGTGGCGTGTCCTATTACGAGCTGCCCAGCGCGCCGACCCTCGCCGATGCCGCACTSGCTGACGTGGCTGCCGATCTCGCGCTGCCCGCACCGCCGCCGACCCGCACCCACCGGAGCGCGGCGCCAGGGAGCCGCTCAGCCTGCAGCGCACGCATCATCGAAGGCACGCTGGACGGTCGCCTGATCGCGGTGGACGCCGACAGCGGTCGCCCCTGCGCGAATTTCGGCAACAACGGCCAGGTCGACATCACCCTGGGCATGGGCGAGGTGCCGCCGGGTTACGTATCGATCACCTCGCCGCCGGCGATCGTCCGCGGTGTCGTCGTCACCGGCCACCAGGTACTGGACGGCCAGCGCCGCGACGCGCCCTCCGGCGTCATCCAGGCCTACGACGCGATCAGCGGCAAGCTGCGCTGGGCGTGGGACATGGACCAGCCCGAGCGCAGCGGCCTGCCACCGCGCGAGCAGACCTACACACGTGGCACACCGAACATGTGGACCACCGCTACCGGCGATGAAGCACTGGGCCTGGTGTACCTGCCGATGGGCAATTCCGCAGGCGACTACTGGAGTGGCTCGCGCACCGAAAACCAGAACAGGTACGCGACCTCGCTGGTCGCCATCGATGTGGCTACCGGCAAGCCGGTCTGGCACTTCCAGGCCGTGCGCAAGGACGTCTGGGACTACGACCTGGGTTCGCAGGCCAGCCTGATCGACTACCCGACGGCATCGGGAAAGGTGCCGGCGATCCTGCTGCCCACCAAGCAGGGCGACATGTACATCCTCGACCGTCGCAACGGCCAGCTGCTGACCCCGGCCGAGGAGCGCAAGGTGCCACAGGGCGGCGTGGAGCCCGAGCAGCGCGCCGCCACCCAGCTGTTCTCGCTGTACCACACACTGCGGCGCGACGACGCGCTGACCGAGCGCGACATGTGGGGCATCACCCCCATCGACCAGCTGGTCTGCCGAATCCAGTTCCGCAAGGCACATTACGAAGGGTTCTACACACCGCCCAGCAGCGATCACCACTCCATCGAATACCCCGGCTACAACGGTGGCTCGGACTGGGGCAGCGTGGCCATCGATACGCGGCGTGGCGTGATCGTGGCCAACTACAACGACATGCCCAACTACAACCGGCTGGTGCCGCGCGCCGAAGCCGACCGCAAGGGCTGGCTGCCGCGCGAGCAGATGCGCGCCGACAAGGGCGGTGCCGAAGGCGCAGGGGATCCGCAGGTCGGCACGCCCTATGGCATCGACGTCAACGCCGGTTGGCGGCTGCCGTTCACTGGCTTGCTGTGCAAGCAGCCGCCCTATGGCGGTATCCGTGCGATCGACCTGCGCAGCGGCAAGCTGCTGTGGGACCGGCCGTTCGGCAGCGCGCGTGGCAACGGCCCCTTCGGCATCCGCTCCGGCCTGCCCATTGAAATCGGCACGCCGAACAATGGCGGTTCGGTGGTGACCGCCAGCGGCCTGATCTTCATCGCCGCAGCGACCGATGACCTGCTGCGTGCCATCGACCTGAAGACCGGCAAGGAGCTGTGGCACACCAAACTGCCAGCCGGTGGCCAGGCCAACCCGATGGTGTACGAGCAGGGCGGGCGGCAATACGTGGTCATCATGGCTGGCGGGCACCATTTCATGGAGACGCCGGCCGGGGATTACGTGATGGCGTATGCGTTGCCGGAATAGCGTCCGGCTCCGAGGCCGGCATGCGTGATGTGACCGCTGTCGCTGAAGTTGCGTGGGTGAGCGTGCAGGATCCATCATCGGAACAGGACGGGGCTGGCCAAGCCCCACGGAAGGAATCGCATGCTGAACTCAGAACGCCTGCCGGGGCGTGCCACCCGGTTGCTGGCTGGGCTGCTTCTGCTTGGCCCTTGCCTGTGGGCATCGGCACAGGCCTCGCTCCCGCCCACCGTACGCAAGCTGCCCAGCGGTGCCGAACTGATCGCCGGCGATGTGCGCTACCTGAGCCCCGCCTATGCGCCGTGCATGGCCAATGCGGGCACGGCGCTGGACGCTCGTCGTCGCTGTGTCGACGCTGAATTCAAGGCTCACGACGATGCGCTCAACGCCGCCTACAGCGCGGCGCGCTCCACGATGACGGCCAATGATCAGCAGGTACTGCGCGATCTGCAGCGGCAATGGCTGCGCCAGCGTGACCGTCGTTGCCCGGAAGGTGGCAATGCCGCTGCCCAACTGGATTCGCAGCAGTGCCGTATACACATGACTCTGCTGCGTGCCCGCCAGCTGCAGGGCGGTGGTGCGGCGGCCCTGGTTGCTGAAGCCAAGGCGGCCCCGGCACCCACGCAGGTCGCCGCTCATACCGCAGATGGCGAACCCGATAGGCAGGGCAGGATCGTCCTGCAGCCCGGCGAGGGCAGTATCACGCCTGCGCTGCAGGTGGTCTTCCAGGTGGCCGACTGCAGCGGCACCGATAACGTGATGACCTGTCAGGTGCGGAGCATGGGCGTGACCCGTGGCGGCCGCAAGGTGGCCGTCACGGACATGCAGCCACGCCTGACCCGCGCCGGTGCCAATGCCCATGCTGCGGCCGCCATGCTGCTGACCGCTTCTGACTTCAACGGCGATGGCTTGCCAGACCTGCAGGTATGGCAGGACAACAACGGTGTCTACAACGTTCCCGTCCACGCGTTCTACCTGTTTGATGCCAAGGGCCATCGCTATGTGCGTGCCAAGGCACTGGAAGCGGCCATCGGTGGACGTGACATCGACCATATCGACAACGGCCGGTTCGTACTGCGCGGCAAGGCAAGCCCGTGCGAGCGGGAAGACAAGGTCATCCAACTGCGCGGAACCGAACCACGCACGCTGCTGATGCGCCGCTATGACACCTGCAGGGGCCAGGTCCCTACTGAATCGGACCTGCTGAAGTAGGTCCTTCCCTGACGAATGGATGCGTTCCGGAACTGGAGAGCTGAAGGATGAGCGAAGGCTATGGAAAGGGTGGGTCAGGCTTCGGCCTGACCCGGGACCAGTCGGTCGAGATGATCGTCCGCACCTGTATCGACAATGGCGTTACCGATCACCGGCAGATTGCTTACGTGCTGGCCACGGCGCAGCACGAATCGCGCAATTTCGCCGCGCCAGAGGAAGACTGGGGCAGGAAGCAGGCAGTGGATCTGCGCTACTTCGGCGGTGAAGAGTATTTCGGCCGGGGTTTTGCCCACCTTACCCACGTCAACAACTACGAGCGGCTGGGCGAGGCGCTGGGAATGGGCCGCGAGCTGGTCGAGCACCCGGAGCGGGCGGCCGAAGCGGAAATCGCCACCAAGGTGCTGGTGGTGGGGATGCGCGATGGCATGTTCGGCGCGCGGCTGTCCGACAACGTCAACGCCAGCCATGTCGACTACCGACAGGCGAGAGCCTCGGTCAATGGCGGTGAGTTGAACAACGACAGTCCCTATCCGGACGCCATCGCCACGTTGGCCACCGGATGGGAATCGCAGGTCGCCGGCCTGGTCCAGCGCGTTCAGCAGCCGGGCTTCCAGATGCCGGTGCCGATCCAGCAGGGGCCCGCTGGGACGATGGACCTGCACCGTGGTGATGCCAACCAGAAGGTGCTGGAAGCACAGCAGTACCTGCAGCGGCTGGACATCCGCAACAACGCCAATGCCGCGATCAAGCCCGATGGGGACTTCGGTTCTTCCACCGAGCAGGCCGTGCGCCGCTTCCAGACCGAGCGGGGCATCAGTCCGGCCAATGGTCGCATCGACGATGCATTGCTGGAGCGCATGCGCACCGACACGCTGGCGGTCGATCCGGACTTCAAGCGCCGGACGGTGACCGATCTGACCGGGCCGCTGGCCGACGGTAACCTGCGCCCAGGTGAGAAGGGCGAGCCGGTGTTCGAGATGCGCCGCCAGCTGGAGGAGCTGGGGTACCTTGCCGAACCGAACCCACGTGCCGAGCGCGAGGCGCGCACGTTTGATGCCGGCATGCAGGCGGCCATGCGCAATTTCCAGCAGGACTACGGCCTGCCCCTGCGCCCGGGCAACACCATCGATGAAGATGCGCGCCGGCAGTTGAACGATGCAGCGGTGGCGCGCGAGTTTGCCCCCACCACCGAATTCGACCGAGCAGAGAACTGGCCGCCACAGCGTCCGCCCTATACGCGGGCGGAGTTCCAGCCGGAGCAGGTACAGGCGCGGCAGCAGGCTGCGGCGAATCCACCGGTCGCTGGCCCGGCCACGCAGGAACCGCTGCCACAGCGCAGTGGCGTGGATTCGCTGTCGCCCAGGGATGCAGCGTTGTTCGAGCGCATCCGCCAGGGAGTACCCGGAACCATTGGCGATGAGCACGTCATGCAGGCCGTGCTGGAGTCCAAGCGCAACGGTATCGACGATGCCGGGCGCGTCGACCGGGTCATGATGGCCGGAGATCGCCTGTGGGTCGCCGGCTTGATTCCCGGTGAGCGCGCCAGTGTGGATACGGCGCAGCCCGCGCGCTCGATGGACGACATGGTGCGCGATCTGGCCGGTGACCATCGGCAGCGTGAGCAGCAACTCGCCCTCGACAGCCGCCAGCACGAGAACCGCGGGCCTTCATTGGCCTGAGCCGACAACAGCGACGTGCCCGTTGTGGGTCCGTCGCTGCTGCGGGGGAGCGTTGATCGAAGCGTTCGCACCGGGTGGCTGCGCCAGTCGATTACGATGGCATGTCGTCACGCCCACGGAGGATCTGCCATCACCCTGTTGCGTCTGTCTGCCTCCTGTTTCGTCCGCCTCGGAAGCAGTGCTGGGCTGCTGCTTCTGATCGGCAGCGCCGTCACTGCCAGCGCGCAGGCGCCTACCAGTGCGATCGCAGAGTGGGAACTGCACGGCCGCTCCGAAGGCCTGGCCCGCCCCGACACCGTCTGCCAGGATTTCCTGCAGGCGATGGGACGCAAACCAGCCGAGCTGGAATACCTAGGCTGCACGCAGGACGACGATTCCTACATCCAGCCGATGGAAGCGCGGTATCGCGTCAGCGGTGCCTCGGCGGCGAAGATCGAAGCCTATCTGCAGCAGACCTTTGGCATGCCGTCATTGACATATGTATGTTGTGGCTGGAGCAGCGGCGCGCCTTATTTCTGGCATGAGCAGCCGGGCAGCGTGAAGTACCAGATCGGCATGGGCGTGGAATCGCTGCACCATCCGCGCACGCAGTGGAGCGCGATTCCCTACTTCACGGTAACCGTTGCGGTGAACCGCAAAGGCCCCTGATGGCGTACGCTTGAAACCAACCACTGGCGTACAAGGAATGACAACCATGCCCCCGATGCTGCTCCGTGTTGCTGCCATCACGCTTGCCCTGGCACTGAGCCAGGTCGCCACCGCCGCATCTCCCGAGCCGCTGCAGCTGCCGCAGGCCGAAGCGTTGACGTACTGGAAGCCGGTGGAGGGCACCTTCCGCCCACAACTCAATGTCGACCCCGGCCGTGTGCCGTTCGCGGAGGAGGTGACCGTGGCCTATTCGGTCAACAAGCGCGGCCGGACGTATGACGTAAAGGTGGTGGAGGCCAAGCCGTCGACGGCCTTCAGTGGCTGGGCGTTGAATGCGGTCAAGGCGATGCGCTTCACGGCGACGGACAGCAACACCGAGCGCACGCCGATCCGCAGCGAAATGACTGCACGCTGGGGCGGTGGCAAGT
>NZ_JBFTNR010000162.1:0-6541 GCF_056665995.1 Stenotrophomonas sp. 05L44_2 | reverse complement strand
ATGAACGACAGGAACGCGATCGCCGCTGTGGCGTAGACCATCGCCTGGTAGCCGAACAGCGGCTTGCGGCTGAAGGTCGGGATGATCTCGCTGACCACGCCGAAGGCGGGCAGGATCATGATGTAGACCTCGGGATGGCCGAAGAACCAGAAGATGTGCTGGAACATCACCGGGTCGCCACCACCGGCCGCATTGAAGAAGCTGGTGCCGAAGAATTTGTCGGTCAGCAGCATCGTCACCGCACCGGCCAGCACCGGCATCACCGCGATCAGCAGGAASGCGGTGATCAGCCAGGYCCAGCAGAASAKCGGCATCTTCAKCAGSKYGAKGCCGGGCGCGCGCATGTTCAGSAYSGTSRCGATGATGTTGATCGCGCCCATGATCGAACTGATGCCGGCCACGTGGATGGCGAACACGGTGAACGCCACGTTGTAGCCGCCCTGCAGCGACAGCGGCGGGTACAKSGTCCAGCCRCCGGCCGGCGCGCCACCGGGCAGCAGGAAGGTCAGCAGCAGCAGGCTGAAGGCCACCGGCAGCAGCCAGAACGACCAGTTGTTCATGCGCGGCAGCGCCATGTCCGGCGCGCCGATCTGCAGTGGGATCATCCAGTTGSCCAGGCCSACGAAGGCCGGCATCACCCCGCCGAAGATCATCACCAGCGCGTGTACGGTGGTCAGCTGGTTGAAGATTTCCGGACGGATGTACTGGATGCCGGGCTGGGCCAGTTCCAGCCGGATCAGCACGCTCATGAACGCGCCGATGACGAACATSATGAAGCTGAAMCMCAGGTACAGCGTGCCGATGTCCTTGTGGTTGGTCGAGAAGAACCAACGCTCGAAGAAGCTCTGCGGGTGATGGTGATCGTCGTGCCCAACTGCCGAGTGCGCCATTGCAAAACACCTCTCAGGATCGGTTGTCGCCGCAGCCGCGATACGGCCGCGGGCAGTTACATCAGGCTCCGCTGGCCGCCGCCGCAGGCGTGTTGCCGGCCTCGGCGGCTGCCGGTGCCGCCGGCTGCGCCGGCGTTTCACTGGCAGGTGYAGTGGGTTCGGCAGGCGCGGCAGGGGCTGCCGGTGCAGGCGCGGGTTTGCGCTGCGCCAGCCACTGCTTGAATTCTTCCTTGGACACCGCCTCGACCACGATCGGCATGAAGCCRTGGTCCTTGCCGCACAGCTCCGCGCACTGGCCGCGGTAGACACCGGGCTGCTCGATGCTGGTCCAGGCTTCGTTGATGAAGCCGGGAATGGCGTCCTGCTTCCAGCCCAGCGCCGGCACCCACCAGGCGTGGATCACATCGTCGGAGGTGATGACGAAGCGCACCTTGGTGTCCACCGGCAGTACCAGCCGGTTGTCGACATCCAGCAGGTAGTGCGGATGGCTCTCGCGGGTCGGCACCTTGCCACTCTGCCGCATGCGGTCGGACTCGCGGTCCAGGCGGCTGGTGAAGGTCACGTTCTCGCCCAGGTACTCGTACTTCCACATCCACTGGTAGCCGGTGACCTTGACCGTCATCTCGGCATCGCGGGTGTCGTACATCTTGATCAGGTTGGCCGTGGCCGGCCACGCCATCACCACCAGGATGATCACCGGGATCACCGTCCAGATGACTTCGGCCTTGGTGTTGTGGCTGAAGGTGGCAGCGACCGCACCCTTGGACTTGCGGAACTTGAACATCGCGTAGGCCATCGCGCCGAACACGATCACGCCGATCACCGTACAGACGATCAGCGAAAGGTTGTTCGATTCCCAGGCCAGGCGCGAGGTCTGGGTCACCCCCTTGCCCATGTTCAACTGCCACGGCTTTGGATCGGCCGCCTGGGCCAGCACCGTCCCCGTCATCGACAGCAGGGCCCCCATCGCGGCGGCCATTGCAACGCACTTCGTGCCCCACCCTCTGCTTTGCTTCATTGCCTAGACCCTTAGCGTCGTCGGTTGCCGCCATCGCTGGCGGCGAGCAAATCTTCAAGCGTTTCAACAAGCGTTTGACGTTCGGCCGGCGCGAGGAAACTCCCCACCTCCACCTGCCGGCCGCTGGATGCCAGCCGGACCCTCTGGTCGTCGGTGAGCAGGCGCACCCAGTGCGGATGAGCCCGGAACACCGGCGATCCACCGGGCACGGGGATGACCTCCACGCACGCCGGCACTACCCGGATTTCCTCCTGCCGTTCACCACTGCGCCACAACGCGCGCAACGCAGCTGCCAGCAACAGGCTGTACAGCAGCGCGAACAGGGGGGCGAATGCATTGCCGGCCACCCACCCGAAGGCGGACACCAGCCACATCACTCCCGACAACACAGCAAACAACAGGACGAACTGCCGGGCATCGAGCGCCCGTGGGGGACGCAGTCGCAGCTGCGTACCTGACCCATCCGGAGCTGTAAGCACCTCGATCATGTCGCAACCGCGTTCCTGCCGCGGGAAACGTCTCGATGGTAGCCCTGCCCTCTCGCCGGTAGCAAGGGTGCATTCACACTTTTTCCGATGCTGCAATACAGCATGGGCCCAGCGGCACGAATGACGAATTCGGCACAAAACGGCCCGACTTTGCTGAACACGCTGAATCCACCACCGCTAGGGGCTATCAGCATTCATGAAGGTGGCTGCGCGGGCCTTCCTGAAGTCGAAAAAATGATTAAAATCGCCAAGTTTTCCACTGGCCGGACCGGCATGAACGCACCCTCCTCTCCCATTGCCGCCAGTGACGCCCCGCGTCACTCGGCGCTGCTGTCGCCGGAACTGCCGGCGTCCCCCAACCCGTTCCGCCAGGCCATCACCGATGGTTGGCTGAAGGACGAGGCCAGCCATGTGCGCGAACTGCTGGCGCAGGCGCGCCTGCCGGCCGACGAGCAGGCCAAGGTGCAGGCGCTGGCCGCCGACCTGGTCGCCCGGGTGCGTGTGCGCGCCAAGGACCAGGGCGCGATCGAAGCCTTCATGCGCCAGTACGACCTGGGCAGCGAGGAAGGCGTGCTGCTGATGTGCGTGGCCGAGGCGCTGCTGCGCATTCCGGACCAGGAGACCGCCGACAAGCTGATCCGCGACAAGCTGGCCGATGCCGACTGGGAAAAACACCTGGGCGGCAGCGACTCGGTGCTGGTCAACGCCTCCACCTGGGGCCTGATGCTGACCGGCAAGCTGGTGCAGATGAACGACGCCACCCGCGCCGATGCGCCCAGCGCGTTCAAGCGCCTGGTCGGCCGCGTCGGTGAGCCGGTGGTACGCCTGGCCGTGCGCCAGGCAATGAAGATCATGGGCCACCAGTTCGTCATGGGCCGCACCATCGGCGAAGCGCTGGCACGCTCGCACAAGGGCGACAGCGCCAGCTACCGCTACTCGTTCGACATGCTCGGCGAAGGCGCGCTGACCATGAAGGACGCCCTGCGTTACCTGGAAGACTACCGTCGTGCGATCCACGCCATCGGTGGTGACCACAAGTCGCGCGGTGGCCGTGCCGATGGCGACGTCAACAACGCACCGGGCATCTCGATCAAGCTGTCGGCGCTGTACCCGCGCTACGAGCACGCCAAGCGCGCGCGCGTGCTGAAGGACCTGGTGCCCGGCGTGCTGGAACTGGCGCAGCTGGCCAAGAGCTACGGCATCGGCTGCACCGTCGACGCCGAAGAGTCCGATCGCCTGGAACTGTCGCTGGACATCATCGAGCAGGTGTTCGGCGATGCCTCGCTGGCCGGCTGGGATGGCTTCGGCGTGGTCGTGCAGGCTTACCAGAAGCGTACGCCGTACACGATCGACCACCTGGCCGACATGGCGCGTCGCGCCGGTCGTCGCCTGCAGGTGCGCCTGGTCAAGGGCGCCTACTGGGACGCCGAGATCAAGCGCGCGCAGATCGAAGGCTATGCCGGCTACCCGGTGTTCACCCGCAAGCAGAACACCGACGTGTCCTACCTGGCGTGTGCCAAGCGTCTGTTTACCCATGCCGACGCGATCTACCCGATGTTCGCCACGCACAATGCGCACACCATCGCCGCAGTGCGCAGCATCGCCAACGGTGGCGTCTACGAACACCAGAAGCTGCACGGCATGGGCGATGACCTGTACGCCGAAGTAGTGCCGGCCGATCGCCTTGGCCTGCCCTGCCGCGTGTACGCGCCGGTCGGTTCGCATGAAGACCTGCTGCCGTACCTGGTGCGTCGCCTGCTGGAAAACGGCGCCAACTCCAGCTTCGTCAACCGCATCACCGACGAGCGCGTGCCGATCGCCGACCTGGTCCGCGATCCGGTTGAGATGGTGTCCTCGTTCGAATCGATTCCGCATCCCAAGATCCCGCTGCCGGTTGACCTGCTGCGCAGCCAGAACCACGACAGGAAGAATTCCATGGGCGCCAACCTCGCCAACGACAACGAACTGCGCGCCCTGGCCGAGCAGCTCAACGCTGCAGTGAAGCCTTGGCAGGCCGCACCGCTGGTGCCGGGCGCGAACCCGACCGGTGCCTCGCTGCCGGTGACCAACCCGGCCGACACCCGTGAAGTGGTCGGCCAGTGGCAGGCCGCCGATGCCGCCACCGTGCAGAAGGCGCTGGCCAATGCCGTGGCCGCACAGCCGGCCTGGAACCGCACCCCGGCCGCCAGCCGCGCCGCCATCCTCGAGCACGCCGCTGACCAGCTGGAAGCGCGCATGCCCGAATTCATGGCGCTGTGCGTGAAGGAAGCCGGCAAGAGCCTGCCCGACGGCATCGCCGAAGTACGCGAAGCCGTGGACTTCCTGCGCTACTACGCCAAGCAGGCACGCGAGCAGTTCAGTCACGCCGAGAAGCTGCCCAGCCCGACCGGCGAATCCAACGAACTGCAGCTGCATGGCCGCGGCGTGTTCGTCTGCATCAGCCCGTGGAACTTCCCGCTGGCGATCTTCCTGGGCCAGGTGGCTGCCGCACTGGCCGCCGGCAACAGCGTGATCGCCAAGCCGGCCGAGCAGACCAACCTGATCGGCTACTACGCAGTGAAGCTGCTGCACGATGCCGGCGTGCCGGCTGACGTGGTGCAGTACCTGCCGGGCGATGGCGCCACCGTCGGCGCCGCGCTGACCGCCGACCCGCGCGTGGCCGGCGTGGCCTTCACCGGCTCTACCGACACCGCCCGTGCGATCAACCGCGCGATGGCTGCACGTGACGCCGCCATCGGCGTGCTGATCGCCGAGACCGGCGGCCAGAACGCCTTCATCGCCGACTCCTCGGCACTGCCGGAACAGCTGGTCAAGGACGCCATCGGTTCGGCCTTCACCTCGGCCGGCCAGCGCTGCTCGGCCGCGCGCGTGCTGTTCGTGCAGGACGACATCGCCGACAAGGTGATGACCATGCTGGCCGGTGCGATGAAGGAACTGAAGGTCGGCAACCCCGGCCTGCTGTCCACCGACGTCGGCCCGGTGATCGACGCCGATGCACTGAAGATCCTGCAGGACCACGCCGTGCGCATGGACCGCGAAGCGCGCCTGATCGCTGCGGCCGAACTGTCCGCCGAAGCGGCCAACGGCACCTTCTTCGCACCGCGTGCGTACGAACTGAAGGACCTGGGCCAGCTGCAGAAGGAAATCTTCGGGCCGGTCCTGCACGTGATCCGCTGGAAGGGCGACCAGCTCGACGCGGTGATCGACCAGATCAACGCCACCGGCTATGGCCTGACCCTGGGCGTGCATTCGCGCATCGACGAAACCGTCGACCGCATCAGCAACGGCGTCCACGTCGGCAACGTCTACGTCAACCGCAACCAGATCGGTGCGGTGGTCGGCGTGCAGCCGTTCGGCGGCCAGGGCCTGTCCGGCACCGGCCCCAAGGCCGGCGGCCCGCACTACCTGCTGCGCTTCGCCACCGAAAAGACGGTGACGGTGAACACCACCGCTGCCGGCGGCAATGCCTCGCTGCTGACCCTGGGCGACTGATCCCAGGCGTCATGCAGTAAACGAAAAACCCCGCGAAAGCGGGGTTTTTTCATGTTGGGCGGATGCGGGCCTGCCAGCCCCTGGCAGCTCATTCCGCCACCACACTGAACCGGTTGTCCGCACGCCTCACCAATTCCTCCAGCACCCGCGCGATACGCATCTCCAGGTCGCCTTCCAGCAGCACATGCGCCATTCCACGCGCCTGCAACTGCTGCAGATACCACGCGTGTTGGCGCATGCGGAACTCCTCGCCCACACGCGTTCCATCCTGCTCGAACGGGATATCCGGGGCGCACAGGAACAGCAGGTCGTACGCACGCGCCGCGGCCCGCTGCAGTGGTTCGGGCGCAGTCCCGAACATCCAGCCGCTGTAGCCCAGCGTCACCAACGGCGTGGTATCGCAGAACAACCAGCGATGCGCATGCTGCGCGGCCTGGTGCTCGTGCTGCGGCTGGGTCGCAGCGATACGCAGCAGATCCTGCGCCTGCAGCTCGCCGCCCTGCTGCTCCCACAACGTACGCCCGAACTCCGGCACCCATGCCGTACCCAGGCGTTCGGCCAGCACCCGCGCCAGCGTGCTCTTGCCCGTGGACTCACCGCCGATGAAGGCCACCCGCTGCACATGGTCGGCATAGACCGACCGGCTCAGGCCC
>NZ_JBFTNR010000161.1:0-6582 GCF_056665995.1 Stenotrophomonas sp. 05L44_2 | reverse complement strand
GCAGCTTGTTGTGCATGCGCTGGTTGAAGCGGCGGAAGCAGCACAGCACGCTGCCGGCATAGTCGAAGTAGTTCAGACGGGCCTTGCCGAAGGTCGGGTTGTAGACCCGCAGCTGGAAGTTCTCGTGGGCACCGGCCAGTGCGCCGAGGATCTGCAGGTCGGAGATCGCCGAAAGCTGGTCGATCAGCAGCCGCACCTTCACCCCGCGCCGCGACGCCGCCAGCAGCTCGTCGATGACCAGGCGGGCGCTGTCGTCCTTGTCGAAGATGTAGGTCTGCAGGTCGATGCTGCGGGTGGCGCTGCGSAKCAGGTTCAGSCGCGCSACCAGCGCACCTTCGCCCTCGTCCAGCAGGGTGGCGTAGTGCCGCGGCTGGTCCGGGGTCGATTCGCTGAACGCCCGGCCGGCCAGTGCCCGCAGGGGCGAATCCAGCGCGCAGCGGTCGGCCTGCTGGCAATCGACCTGGGTCGAGCGCGCCTGCACGGCAATCGCCTCGGCGCGATCACGCTGGGCATGCGACAGCGACGCGCAGCCGCTGCCCAGCAACACGGTTGCCAGCGCCAATACACGCAGCAAGGGATTCACGGTTTCGGCGCCTCGCTGAGGCGCGCACGCAATACGAAAGTCACTCGGTCACTCAAGGCAAGCTGCCAGCTGTCCATGCCATACCGACCTCGTTGCACGGTACCGCGGCTGACGACGTCGCAATCATAGCCGGGTCGGGCACATTCCGCTTTCTCGACCTTGAGCGTCTCCGGATGGCTGACCCCGCGCAGGGTCAGCCGGCCGTCGATACCGCCGCCCTCGGCAACCGTCTCCGGCCAGTACGGCAGCGAGTCGAACTCCRCGAACGGGTAACGGCCGGCATCGAAGAACTCGGGGCCGCGCATCCAGCCGGTATAGCGGTCCTTGCCGGGAATCTCCACGGTGCGGGTGAACATCTTCAGGTGGACCTGGTGGCGGCCATCGGACAGCACCTCGATACGCCCCTCGAAACGGGGGAACACGCCCTCGATGCGCTGGCCGAAGCGGGTGCGGACTTCGAAACCGATCTGCGAGCGCACCACATCCAGCTGCAGCGTACGCGGCGGTTCGGCCACGACCGCCGGCAGCGCGGTCGGTGGCGGTGCGGCAGCCCAGGCCGGGCCGATGGCCAGAACGACTGGCAGCAGACAGCGGCCCGGCAACGCCAACCTCATCGGCTCACGGCCACCAGAAGGCGTTCAGGCTGGCCACGCCCGGCTCGATCGTCGCCTCGCGGGCGAACCCGAGCACGGCCACGCCGCCCGGCGGCATGCCACGGTAATCACTGCTGGTGCCATCGGTCATCAGCGCCACCAGCTGCTCCAGCCCGGGGTTGTGGCCGACGATCAGCACCCGGTCCAGGTCACGGCGCTCGTCCACCAGCGCGGCCAGGGTGCCGGGGGTGGCCTCGTAGATGCGGTCTTCCAGGCGCTTTTCGACATAGCCGATGGCTGCCATCACCGYTTCCAGGGTTTCGCGGGTCCGCCGCGACGGTGAACACAGCACGCAGTCCGGCAGCAGGTTGTTCTCCTTCAGCCACTTGCCGGCGGCTTCGGCTTCAGCGAGCCCCACCGGCGACAACGGCCGGTCGAGGTCGGCCTGGCCGGTGGTGGCCGGTTCGGCGTGGGCGTGGCGGAGCAGGATCAGTTCGCGCATTGCGGGATTCCAATGAAGGGATGGAGACCTACGGCTGTTACAGCTTCAGCCAGGACAACAGGGGTTCCCAGTCGGCCTGGTGCTCGCGCACCTGGGCGGAGCGGTAATCGAAAAGACTGCGGCCCAGGCCGGTCATGACCACATAGCTCTGGCTGTCGCGCAGCTGGGCGACCACCGGATAGGGCCAGTCAGCCAGCATCTGCAGGGCCTGCTGCGAGGTCTGGGTCCAGGGCTTGGTGCGGTTCAGCACCAGCCCGACCGGCAGCTTGCGGCTGTGCACGCGCGGTACCTGGGCCAGGCTGTTGAGGAAGCCGACGATGGCTTCGATGTCCAGTGCCGAGGGCAGCACCGGCACCACCACGGCATCGGCAGCGTCGAGGAAATGCGGGATATCGTCGGCCAGCGCGCCGGCCGGTGCATCGATCACCACGGTATCGGTACCATCGGGCAGCTTCTGCGCCCATTGCTTCTTGCGGTACACGTCGATCGGCAGTACCGCGCTTTCCAGCCCGGCCCGGCGCTGTGCCCAGCGGGTGCTGGAGCCCTGCGGGTCGGCATCGGCGATCACCGTGGCCTTGCCTTGCAATGCCGCGTACGCGGCCAGGTGGGTGGCGATGGTGGTCTTGCCCACCCCGCCCTTGGAACCGGCCACCAGGATCGTCTTCATGCCAGCCTCGCTTCCGGGTACGTGCCCCGAGCGTACACCGCCGATGGTGACGGAAGGTAGAGCCGTGCTGAACCAGTGCCCCCGGCCTTTGCTATCGTGGCRCCCCCGAAGGATCGAACCGCCATGAGCGAACTGCAGGACCTGAGCGCACTGATCCGCGCCAACACGCCGTTGATCGTGGTCGAGACCCAGGATGAGGGTCGCATCGTCGAGCTGTTCCGRCAGACGCTGATGCATGTCTGGCGGGCCCTGCACCGCTGGTCGATCACCGAAGGCCTGCGCCGCATCGACCTGGAGCGCGAGGACGAGCCGGTCGGTCCGCCCGATGCCAGTGCCGCATTGCAGATGATCCGCCAGGCCGACCAGCGCGGCGTGTACCTGCTGCTCGATTTCCACCCCTACCTGGGCTACGCCAGCCACCAGCGTGCCCTGCGCGACCTGATCCAGCGCCGCCACAGCGAACCGCACGTGCTGGTGCTGATCGGCGCCAAGGTGGAACTGCCCGCCGAACTGGAAGCCCTGGCGGTGCGCTTCAACCCGCGCCTGCCCGACGCCAATGCACTGCTGAAGATGCTGCGCGAGGAAGCCGATGCCTATGCACGCGAACACGGCGGGCGCCGGGTGGAAGTGGACAGCGAGGCGGTCAAGAAGATCCTGAAGAACCTGCAGGGCCTGAGCCTGGTCGATGCGCGGCGCATCGCGCGGCAGCTGATCTATGCCGATGGCGCGCTGCGCGACGACGACCTGCCGCAGTTGGCGCGGCTGAAGTTCGAGCTGCTCAACCGCAGCGGCCACCTGTTCTTTGAACATGACAGCGCGCGCTTCGGCGATGTGGCTGGCGCCAACCGGCTCAAGCGCTGGATCAACCAGCGTCGCGTCGCCTTCATCGCCGGCTCGGCACCGGCCGGGCTGGACCCGCCGCGCGGCATGCTGCTGCTGGGCGTGCAGGGCTGCGGCAAGTCGATGCTGGCCAAGGCCACCGCCGCCGGCTTCGGCGTGCCGCTGCTGCGCCTGGACGTGGGCGCGCTGTACAACAAGTACCACGGCGAGACCGAAGCCAACCTGCGCCAGGCACTGGCCTCGGCCGAGCAGCTGGCGCCGTGCGTGCTGTGGATGGATGAGATCGAAAAGGGCCTGGCCACCGGCACCGAGGATGGCGGCGTGTCGCGCCGCGTGCTCGGCTACCTGCTGACCTGGATGGCCGAGCGCAAGGCGCCGGTGTTCATCGTGGCCACCGCCAACCAGGTGCACGAGCTGCCGGCCGAGCTGCTGCGCAAGGGCCGCTTCGACGAGATCTTCTTCGTCGACCTGCCCTCGGCCGATGTGCGCGTGGAACTGCTGCGGCTGCACCTGGGACGGCGCCAGCTCAATGCCGACGACTTCGCGCTGCCCGCACTGGCCGCAGCGGCCAACGGGTTTTCCGGTGCGGAAATCGAGCAGGCGATCGTGGCCGGGCTGTATTCGGCGCATGCCGAAGGCCGGCCACTGGATACCGAACTGCTGATGGGCGAGATCCGCACGACACGGCCGTTGTCGGTGCTGATGGCCGAGCAGGTGGCGGCGTTGCGGGAATGGGCGTCGGGGCGCACGGTGTCCGCGGACGACTGAAGGTCGCCGCCACCGCGTCCATCCACGCAGGGCGTGGATTCCCTGTCGGTCAGGGTGCGGTGTCTGGGCTCCAGCCAGCGGGCGGGGTCAGCGGCAGACCGTTTTCCTGCAACAGGCGGCTGATGGCTGCCGTCGTGCCTTCGCGCGCGGCGCGCTGCAGGTAGCCGGCGGGCAGCCCCCGCCGCCGCGCACTCAGCTGTTGCCACTGCAGCCAGTCAAGTGCGCGCTGGGCATCAGGATCGGCGGGCACCAGCCGCAGTGCCAGTTCCTGCAGACCCAGATCGCCACTGGCTGTCATCTGCGTGGCCAGCCTCCTGCACGTTGCGCTGTGCTGTGCCTGCCCGCACAGCGCAATGCCGGCGAAGTCCCACAAGGTGCGTTCCTCCAGCGACCCCAGCAGGGCGTCTTCGACGATCTGCCGCGGGCTGCGGTCCGCCTCCTCCAGCGGCGTGTCGGACAACGACACCCCTGCCAGCGCCTGCAGCTGCATCGCCAGCAGCCGCCGCGTCCCATCACCGAACGGTTGCCGTTCCGCGGCGGCGCGCAGCTGCTGTGTCGCCATGCCGACTTCTTCCAACCGCCAGGCCACCTGCACCGCCTGCCACGCGCCCTCGCCGTTGTCCTGATCGTCCGCACGCTGCGCCTCCAGCAGTGCCGGCAACAGCCCGGCACCTGTGGGCGCAGCCGTGGGCAAGCCAAGATTGCGACCGACGGGGTCACCGCAGGTGAGCGTGCCCTGGCACAGCCGCAACAGGCGGTGGCGGTGGAAGCGGTGCGCTGGCGCGGCCTGCCAGGCGTCCAGGAAAACCGGCGTGAGTGCATCGGCATCGGTCAGGCGCTGGCCATCGGCCTTTACGCCCAATGCCAGCGACAACTCGGCCCCCTGCCAGCGCTCGGCCGGGACATCGCTGGCCTGCAGGGCGGCGATGCGGGTGACGACCGGCTGCAGCCAGTCCGGCACGGACCGGTCCTGAGCATTCAGCCCCCCTGGCAGCAGCAGCGACAGGAACAACAGCAAGGTAGCGCGTTGGCGCATCCGGAGCTCATGGCAGCGAAGGGCCAACCATTGTAGGCCCCCTTGCACGCCGCCAGCGGCCGGCCGCTGTCAGGGCCAGGCTGGAGGCGCGGCCAGCCAGGCCTGCTGTACTTCGGCCAACGTCGCGCGTTCGTCGTCGCGCCATTGCGGCAACAGCTGCGCGTAATGGCTGCTGTCGCGCCATTGCCCCGGCTCGGTCCGTACGGCGGCGGCATACCACTTCACCGCCTCCTGCTGCTGGCCGGCCCGCCACAGCGCCAACGCATAGCTCGGCGGTACCCAGCCCGGATTGCTGCGCAGGGTGCTGGCAGCGGCCTGCCACTGTTCCAGCGCGGCCAGCGCCTGGCCCTGCCGCAACAGGTCCCAGCCATAGTTCCAGCGTACGCTGCGGCCCAGCGCGCTCTGCACCGGCGCCTCGGCCAGTGCCTCGCGATAGAGCTTGTCGCCCAGTTCCGCGCGCCCCTGCGCGATGGCCACCGACGCCAGCTGCGCCGTGGCTTCCAGCCCCTTGCGGCCACGCTCGCGATGCTTCAGCAGCTGTGCCACCAGGTCTTCGCCTTCACCCTGCACCACCGTGATCGGCGCGGCAGCGGCGTCGCTGTCGAAATAGAACTCCTGCGGTGCCGGCAATGCCGGCGCGGCCCACACAGTGGCCGCTCCCGAAACCAGCAACACGCCGGCCAGGAACTGTCCTGCAACTGACATCCCAATTCCCCCAAGGTTGAAACACCAACCCTCCCTCTCTCTCCCCGATCCTAACCCCAGCACGGCCCCGGCGCGAGTGCCGGGGGCCCTGGCCCCCCACTGTTACAATTCGCGCCTTTCCCGCCGCGTGCACCTGCGCGGCCGGTGCCAGCCGATCCTGACAGGCCAGCCATGACCAGTACCGCGCAACTCACCTCGCCCGCTTCCGCCGACCTGCTCGACCGTGATTACACGCTCGACCACAAGTACACCCGCAACGAAGGGCGGATCTACCTGAGTGGCGTGCAGGCGCTGGTGCGGCTGCCGCTGATGCAGCGCCTGCGCGACGAAGCTGCGGGCATCGACAGCGCCGGTTTCATCAGTGGCTATCGCGGCAGCCCGCTGGGCGGCTTCGACCTGGAACTGTGGCGCGCGCGCAAGCACCTGGAAACGGCCAAGGTGAAGTTCACCCCGGGCCTCAACGAGGACCTGGGCGCCACCATGGTGTGGGGTACCCAGCAGACCAACCTGTTCCCCGGTGCCAACGTGCAGGGCGTGTTCGGCATGTGGTACGGCAAGGGCCCGGGCGTGGACCGCTGCGGCGACGTGTTCAAGCACGCCAATGCCGCCGGCACGTCGCGCCATGGTGGTGTGCTGGCACTGGCCGCCGATGACCATGCCTGCCGCAGCTCGACCCTGCCGCATGGCAGCGAGGACGAATTCGTCAGCGCGATGATGCCGGTGCTGAACCCGGCCGGCGTGCAGGACATCCTCGACATGGGCCTGCTCGGCTGGGCGATGAGCCGTTACACCGGGCGTTGGGTCGGCTTCAAGACGATCGCCGAGACGGTGGAATCGTCGGCCTCGGTCGAGGTTGATCCGCTGGCCCGGCGCATCGTGCTGCCGGAG
>NZ_JBFTNR010000160.1:0-6657 GCF_056665995.1 Stenotrophomonas sp. 05L44_2 | reverse complement strand
GGACGACTATTACGACTGGGACCGCGAATACAACTTCCGCGACCGTGACGTGCTGATCGCCGGCCCCGAAGCACGCGCGATGGCGGCCAACTTCGATGCCTTCTGGCGCGCGCAGCGCAGCGTGCCGGCCGAGCGCCTGAACGATGTCGGCCGTACCCTGCTCAAGCAGGGCGTGCCGCTGCTGCCGCCGGCGCAGTTCCGCAGGCCCGAGCGGGTGGAGCGGGTCAGCGAGGAAGCCAACGACGTCGCCTTCGTCACCCGTTCGTTCGTGGATACCGCCCTGCCGGTCGCCTCGGTGCGCTATGTGGCCGATCTGCCGCGCAAGCACCGGCGTGAGCGCGCCGACGCCCCACTGGCCGGGCAGCATGTCACCGAGCCGCAGCTGGATGCACTGATCTCCAGTGCGCAGCACGAAGTGATCCTGCAGACGCCCTACCTGGTGCTGTCCAAGCCGGCACAGAAACTGTTCCGCGAGCTGCGCAAGCGCCCGCAGCCGCCGCGCGTGGTGGTATCCAGCAACAGCCTGGCCGCCACCGACAACCCGATCGTGTATGCGCTGTCCTACAAGTACAAGCGGCGCAACATGCGCGAGCTGGGCTTCAACATCTTCGAATTCAAGCCGTTCCCGCTGGATGCCCCGGTCGATTACCGCAACCTGCTGCCCGACCCGATCGCAGCGCCGGGCAGCGATACCGGCCGCAATCCGCTGCTCGGTGGCAGCGCGGCGGGCAGCAATGCCGGTGGCGGTAGTGGTGGTGATGCGGTGGCCGCTGCGGATGTGGACGACCGGCCGGCGCGGGTGATCCATCCGCGTACCGGCAGTGCGTATGAGAATGCCCGTGCGCGCCGGCGTGCTGCCGGCAGCGAAGTCGAGACCCGCCTGCTGCGTACCGAAACGCGCCCCTCGTTCCTGGGCAGCAAGGCGGTCAACAAGCCGCTGCCGGTCACCCGCAAGGGCGCGCGCATGGGCCTGCATGCCAAGTCGCTGGTGGTCGACCGCCGCATCGGCGTGGTCGGCACCCACAACTTCGATCCGCGCAGCGAGAACTACAACACCGAAGGCGCGGTGATCATCGACGATCCGACCTTCGCCGAGCAGCTGGCCCAGAGCATCCTGCGCGATACCCACCCGCAGAACTCCTGGACGGTGGCGCCGCGTGCCAAGCCGCCGGTCCTGTCCGGCCTGAACTACAGCGTCGGCAAGGCCTCCGAGGCGCTGCCGATCCTCGACTTCTGGCCGTGGCGCTATGCCACCGACTACGAGTTCAAGCCCGGCCCGGACTGCCCGCAGCCACTGCCGCGGCAGAGCGCCGATTTCCACCGCTGCTATGTCGCGGTGGGCGACTTCCCCGAGGTCAATGTCGGGCCGAAGTGGCTGCTGGTGCGCATGCTGACCGCATTCGGCGCCGGCCTCGTTCCCATCCTCTGAAGGTAGCCGCATGACCCAGGTATTCCGCGAAGCCGTTTCCATCGAGCAGCTCAACGCACTCAGCCGCAATACCGCCATCGATACTCTCGGCATCGTCTTCAGCGCCGCTGGCGAGGACTGGCTGCAGGCGACCATGCCGGTGGATGAGCGCACCCGCCAGCCGTACGGCATCCTGCACGGTGGCGCCTCGGTGGTGCTGGCCGAAACCCTCGGCAGCAGCGCCGGCAACCTCTGCGTGGATACCGCCAAGCAGGTCTGCGTGGGCCTGGAGATCAACGCCAACCACGTACGCGCCGTGCGTTCGGGTACGGTCACCGGCACCGCGCGCGCGGTGCACGTGGGCCGCAGCACCCAGCTGTGGGAAATCCGCATCGAGGACGAGCAGGGCCGGCTGGTCTGCATCTCGCGGCTGACCCTGGCCGTGGTGGCGGCCGGGCACGGTTGAGCCGTCGCGGCATCGGTGACGGCGGCGGAACCCAGCGTTCCCCACCGATGGCCGCCGTCAATGAGACTTATGGCCGAATTCGGCTGGCAGCGATGGCAGCCCTCCGGTATCGTGCGTGGATGACTTCCCCCACTCCGGCCCCCCGCGGCGGCGTGGCGCGTGTGTGCCGTTACCTGTACCGCGTACCGCTGCTGTTGGTCCACATCACCGTGTTCCTGCCGCTGATCCTGATCGGCATGCTTCCGCCATGGGGCGAGCTGCGCGTGGGCGATGCTACCTTCGGCGCCAAGGTAGTGAACTGGTGGCAGGGCGGCCTGATGTGGATCTTCGGCTTCCGCCTGTCGCGCGTCGGCCAGCCGCTGCCGGGCGCAGTGCTGTTCGTCGCCAACCATGTCAGCTGGGTCGATATCTCCATCCTGCACAGCCAGCGCATGATGGGCTTTGTCGCCAAGCGCGAGATCGCCAGCTGGCCGGTGGTCGGTTGGCTTGCCGCGCGCGGCCAGACCATTTTCCACCAGCGTGGCAACACCGAATCGCTCGGTGGGGTGATGCAGGTGATGGCCGACCGCCTGCGCGCCGGCAAGGCGGTAGGCGTGTTCCCGGAAGGGCGTACCCGCGGCGGCCATGACGTTGGCCCGTTCCATGCGCGCATCTTCCAGGCCGCCGTCGAAACCAGCGTGCCGGTGCAGCCGGTGGCGCTGATCTACGGCGTGCGCGGGGATGCACAGACCATCGTGGCCTTCGGCCCGGGCGAGAGTTTCTTCGCCAATTTCCTGCGCCTGCTCGGTGAGCCGGCGCGGCATACCGAAGTGCATTTCCTGGAGCCGATCGGCACCCAGGACCTGGAAGGCCGTCGGCGCATCGCGGAAACTTCGCGCGCGCGCATCGTGGCGGCCATGAGCGGGGATTGAGGCGAGGGTGGCCGTGTCTCCGCCACCGACCCTCGACGCTGATGCGCCGATGCTCACCGCGTCCGACTATCAGCCGCCGCGCTGGCTGCGCAATCCGCACCTGCAGTCGATGCTCAGCTCCAGCCGCATGCGCCTGCAGCGCGGCCTGCTGCTGCTGGCCGCCACCGGCGCGGTCAGCGAGGAGCTGATCCTCGATGGTGGCGAAGGTGTGCGCCTGCAGGGTTGGCACAGCCATGTCGAAGGGCGCGAACCGCGCGGCATCGCCCTGCTGCTGCACGGCTGGGAAGTCAGCGCCGAATCCAGCTACATGCGCATGGCCGCTGCCCGCATGCTGGAGCAGGGGTTCGACGTGGTGCGGCTGAATTTCCGCGACCACGGCAACACCCATCATCTCAATCCCGGCATCTTCCACTCCAACCTCATCGACGAAGTGGTGCACGCCGCAGGCGATGTCGCCCAGCGCTGGCCCGATCTGCCGCTGGTTGCAGCCGGCTACTCGCTGGGTGGCAACTTCGTGCTGCGGCTGGCCCTGCGCGCACCGGCCGCCGGTGTACCGCTGCAGCACGTGGCCGCGGTCTGCCCGGTGCTCGACCCCGGGCTGACCATGGAGAACATCGAGAACGGCCCGGCGATGTACGACTGGTACTTCCGCCGCAAGTGGGCCGGCTCGCTGCGGCGCAAGCGCGATCTGTTCCCCGAACTGAGCGACTGCGACGACCGTGTGCTGAACATGGACATCCGTTCGCTGACCGCCTGGCTGGTCGAGCGGCACACCACGTTCGGTTCGTTGCAGGCCTATTTCGATGGCTACTCCATCGCCGGCGACCGCCTGTCCACGCTGCAGGTACCTGCTGACATCCTGATGGCGCAGGACGATCCGGTGATCCCCTACGCGACCTTCCGCGACTGGCAGCTGCCGCAGCAGGCGCGGCTGGAAACCGCCTGCTGGGGCGGCCACTGTGGCTTCCTGGAAAACTGGCGCGGCGATGGGTTCTCCGAGCGCTGGGTCGCACAGCGCCTGCGGCGGGTCCTGCCGGGCTGAACCGGCACCGGCGCGCGGCCCGCTACAATGCGGGTTTGACCTTGAACCGGACGGCCATGCAAGACCAGATCCTCCAAGCGTTGCGCCAGAACGATGCCGGCCAGGCCGTGCAGCTGGCCCAGGCGTGGACCCGTGACGAACCCGGCAAGGCCGAGGCCCACCGCTGGCTGGCGCTTGCGCTGCAGCAGCAGGGCCAGGCCGAGGCCGCGATGGAGGCGTTGCAGCAGGCGCTGCAGCTGGCCCCCGATGATGCGCAGCTGCACCTGCAGCACGCCGGCCTGCTGCTGGCACTGCGCCAGTTCGACGGTGCCGATGAAGCCCTGCTGCGCACCACCGGGCTGGACCCCAACGCCTTCCCGGCTTACCTGATGCAGGCGCACCTGGCGGTGGGCCGCAATGATTTCGACGAGGCCCAGCGGCTGTCGACCCTGGCCTCGCGGCTGGAGCCGGACCATCCGGAACTGCTGACCATCGATGGCATGGTCGCGCTGCGCCGCGGCGACGCCGACCGTGCGCTGGCCCTGTTGTCGGCGGCCAGCCAGGCGCTGCCGGACGATACCCGCGTGCTGTACGCACTGGGCTTTGCCTATCTGGGCAAGGACATGCTGGCGTTTGCCGAGCAGGCGTTCCGTCGCGTGCTGGCGTTGAACCCGAAGATGTCCTCGCTGCACGGCATGGTGGTGCAGCTGGCCTTGCGCCAGGGCAACGTGGAGGCCGCCGCCGAGGCAATGCAGCAGGCGCTGCAGGAGCCGGAGCTGGACGTGCCGCCGATGCGCCGCCTGGCCGGCGAACTGGCACTGCGCAGTGGCCAGCCGCTGCAGGCGCTGGAGCACCTGCTGCCGCTTCTGGAATCGCTGCAGGGTGATCGCCAGGTGCTGCAGCTGCTGCTGATGTCCTGGCAGCGCCTGGGCCGCGAAGATGAAGCCCGCACACGCCTGGATGACGCTCTGGAAAGCAATGACCAGCTGCATGACCTGTGGCTGGCACGACTGGCCGTGGAAGACGTCGGCAGTGCCGGCGCCGTAGCCGTCGTGGAGCGCTGGATGGCAGCGATGCCCGGCCACCTGCCGGCGCTGGAAGCGCGCATGCGCCTGCATGACATGGCCGGCGAGCATGAGCAGGGCGAAGCCATCGCCGAGCGCATCACCACCCTGGAACCGGGCCGCGTCAGCGGTGAAAGCCGTCGCGTCGAGGGGCTGCTGCAGCGTGACCCGGCCGCCGCCGTGGAGCGCGTGCAGGCCCTGATCGCACAGGCACCGGAGGGACACCGCGCTGATCTGCGGACCTGGCTGGGCGAGATCCAGGATCGCGCCGGGCAGCCGGAAGAAGCGCTGCGTACGTGGATGGCGCTGCAGACCGACCAGGCTTCGCAGCGGCTGCCGTTGCCGCCGCAGGCCAAGGCACCGCCGAGCTGGCCGGAGATGGCCAGCATCGACGAAGCGACGCGCGACAGCGGCTCGGCGCCGATCTTCCTGTGGGGCGCCCCGGGTTCGGGCGTGGAGCGGGTGGCAACCGGCCTGGCCGCTGCCAGCCCGGTGCTGCGCAGTGATCGTTACACCGCCACGCCACCGGACGATGCCTTCCAGAACTACAACACGCTGCAGGACCTGGCGTCGGGCGTGCTGAGCCCGGAACGCCTGGTCGAGCGTTGGCGCGAGCACCTGCCCGCCCGCGGCCTGGAAAGTGACACCGTGATCGACTGGCTGCTGTGGTGGGACAACGCGCTGTTGTGGGCATTGCGCCCGCAGCTGCCGCAGGGTCGCCTGCTGCTGGTGCTGCGCGACCCGCGCGACATGCTGCTGGACTGGATCGCCTATGGTGCCGCCGCTCCGCTGGCGATGACCTCGATGGCCGAAGCCAGCCAGTGGCTGGTGCGTTCGCTGACCCAGATCGCCGCGCTGCACGAGGAAGACCTGTATCCGCACGTGCTGCTGCGCATCGACGACATCGGCAACGATGCACATGCGATGGCCGACCTGCTGGGCCGCGTGTTCGGGCGTCCGATGCCGCCGGCTGCACAGCTGGGTGCACCGCGCCTGCCTGCCGGCCACTGGCGCAGGTATCGCGACGTGATGGGCGCCGCGTTCGCCCAGCTCACCCCGGTCGCGGTGCGCTTGGGTTACCCGGAAGAGTGAGGAGCATCTGATGCAACTGAGCAGTCACAGCCTGGTCAACGGTGCGCCGATCGACCGTGAGTTCGCCGCCGGCGATGCCGCCGGCTTCGCCCCCGACCGCAACCCGCACCTGGCCTGGAGCGGTGTGCCCGATGGCACCCGCTCGTTCCTGCTGGTGTGCGTGGACCCGGACGTGCCAACGGTGCCGGAAACGGTCGGCCGCGATGACATGAGCGTGCCGCGCGATCAGCCGCGCTGCGATTTCGTGCACTGGGTGATGGCCGACATTCCGGCTTCGGTGCAGGAGATCGCCGCTGGCAGCTGCAGCGATGGTTTCGTGGTGAAGGGCAAGACCGCGCCGGCCGGCCCGGCCGGCAGCCGCCAGGGCCTGAATGATTTCACCGGCTGGTTCGCCGGCAATCCGGACATGGCCGGTGATTACCTCGGCTACGACGGCCCGTACCCGCCGTTCAACGACGAGCGCGTGCACCGCTATTTCTTCCGTGTGTTCGCGCTGGATGTGACCACGCTGTCGTTGCCCGAACGCTTCACCGCCGCCGATGCGTACCGTGCAATGCACGGCCACGTACTGGCCGAAGCGGCGCTGCACGGCACCTACACGTTGAACCCGGCGTTGGCCTGATAACAGCCTTCGGGTAGTGCCGGCCGCTGGCCGGCATCCGCTGTACGTGGCAGCCGGCCAGCGGCCAGCGGCC
>NZ_JBFTNR010000159.1:0-6711 GCF_056665995.1 Stenotrophomonas sp. 05L44_2 | reverse complement strand
GCTTGATGGCATGAGCGTGCAGGAGCAGCGGCAGATGCTGTCCGAGGCGCTGGACGAAGCGGGCAAGGGGGACGCCCAGGCGCAGATGCTGCATGAGGCCTGGCGCCGCGGCGACGATCGCCTGCTGTGGAGCCGGATGGGCGTGGAGATGCGCCAGAAGTATCCGCAGCTGTACCAGCGCATCAATACCGACCGCAACGATGCATGGGTGCCCAAGCTGCTGCCGTACCTGCAGGCCGGGCAGGGCGRCACGCTGGTGGTGGTGGGCGGCCTGCACCTGCTGGGCAACGACGGCGTTGTCGAGAAGCTGCGGGCGAAGGGGTACAAGGTCGAGCGGGTCTGCAAGGGCTGCAGGAAGTAGAACCACGCCCCGCGTAGAGGCGTTCAAAACAGAACGGCGCGCTCATGGCGCGCCGTTTTCGTATCCGCCGGGGCGGGGGCTCAGCGGCGGGTCTTGCCGCCGGTGCCGGTGCCGCCGGTCGGATCGTTCGGCTTGCCGGCCGTACCGGCGCCGGTGCCCGTTCCGGTGCCACCCGGACGCGGGCCACCGAAACCGCTGCCCATGTTGCGCTGGAATTCCTGCCACAACTCCAGGTTGCGCTCGGTCAGCTGGTTCATCATCGCCCACGGCGTCTGCCCCAGCAGGTTGCCCATCTGCTGGCGGAACTGCTGCTGCTGGTCGAGGAAGACCTGCATGCTGCGCTCCAGGTAGTTGCCCATGAAGCCCTGCAGGGAATCGCCGTAGAAGCGGATCAGCTGGCTCAGCAGCTGGGTGGAGAGCATCGGTTCACCGTCCTGCTCCTGGTCGGCGATGATCTGCAGCAGGACCGATCGGGTCAGGTCGTCGCCGCTCTTGGCGTCGCGGACTTCGAAGTCTTCGCCGTCGAGGATCAGCTGGCGCACGTCCTCGATGGTGATGTAGCTGGAGATCTCGGTGTCGTACAGACGGCGGTTCGGATACTTCTTGATGATGCGGGTCGCAGCCATGAAGCGGTACTCGTCACAGTAGACGCGCAGCATGGCGCAGTGCAGCAGCGGTTGCAACCGCCCCAGCCCCCGCCAGGCTTGGCTTTCCGTCGCCGGAATGTTGCGCAGCAAGGCTTTGCGTGCTGCGCAGCATGACCAACGGCAGGGTGCAGCACGGGCTTTCAGGCCCTGGCGCCGTTTACCAGCCCATGTGATGGCCGCCGTTGATGTCCAGGTTGCTGCCGGTGATCCACGAGGCCTCTTCGGCCACCAGGAAGGACACGCCGTAGGCGATTTCTTCCGGCTTGCCCAGACGCCCGGTCGGGATGTCGGCAATGATCTTGGCGCGCACTTCCTCGGGCACCGCCATCACCATGTCGGTGGCCACGTAACCGGGCGAGATCGTGTTCACGGTGATGCCGAAGCCTGCGTTCTCGCGCGCCAGCGAGATGGTGAAGCCATGCATGCCGGCCTTGGCGGCGGCGTAGTTGGCCTGCCCGTACTGGCCCTTCAGGCCGTTGATCGAGCTGATCTGGATGACCCGGCCCCAGCCGCGTCGACGCATGCCCTCGATGACCGGACGGGTGACGTTGAACACCGAGTTGAGGTTGGTGTTGATCACATCGTGCCACTGCTCCGCGCGCATGCGGTGGAAGGTGGTGTCGCGGGTGATGCCGGCGTTGTTGACCAGGATCTCGACCGGGCCCAGTTCGGCCTCGACCGCGCGGATCAGGCCTTCGGCGCTGGCAGAGTCGGAGACATCGCCCGGGAAGATCGCCACGTGGTAGCCGCGTTCGGTCATCGCCTGCTGCCAGGCGCGGGCCTTGGTCTCATCGCGGTAGTTGGTGGCGACCCGGTGGCCCTGGTCGGCCAGGCGTTGGCAGATGGCGGTACCGATGCCGCCGGTTCCGCCGGTGACCAGTGCGACGCGAGATGTCATGGAAAGCTGTCCGGATGTCAGGTGGGGGAAGGGGGATTCTGCAACATCGGCGCGGAAAGTGCGCCGGCCGGCAGCAGAATGTCCGCGCGCGGCAGCAGGCGGGGGTTGAAGCTGCGCTGCGCGGCGGCCAACAGCGCGTCGCGGTCGTCGATGCCGTCCAGTGCGGTGCCCGGCTGGCCCAGCAGTTCCCACAACCGGCGCAGCACCGGTACCGGCGCGCCGGCATCCACCGGCAGCGCGGCCAGTGACTTGGACAGTTTGTGGCCCGGTGCATCCAGCAGCAGCGGCAGGTGCCAGTAGCGCGGCGTCGGCAGGTCCAGCGCCTGCTGCAGCAGGATCTGCCTGGCGGTGGAATCGAGCAGGTCGGCGCCGCGCACGACTTCGTTCACGCCCTGCGCGGCATCGTCGACGACCACCGCCAACTGGTAGGCCCAGCAGCCGTCGGCGCGGCGCAGTACGAAATCACCGACCTCGGCATGGACATCCTGTTGCTGCGGGCCGCGCAGGCCATCCTCGAACCGCACGATGCTGCCGGGCGGCACGCGGAAGCGGACGGCTGGGTCCGGTCTTGCCTGCCGCGCGACGCAGCGATGGTGGATGCCGCCATTGGCGGCCAGATCGCTCCGACTGCAGTGGCAGACAAATGCGTCGCCATCGGCCAGCAGGCGGTCCAGCGCCGTCTGGTAGGCGTCGCCACGCGCGCTCTGCCAGATCACCGGCCCGTCATGAAGCAGGCCGAAGGCGGCCAGCGCCTGCAGTTGCGCCTGTGCGGCGCCGGCCACCGTGCGGGGTGGATCGACGTCTTCGATGCGCAACCGCCACAGGCCGCCATGGTGGCGCGCAAGCAGCCAGCTGCCGAAGGCGGCAAGCAGCGAGCCGGGATGCAGCAGGCCGGTGGGCGAGGGCGCGAAGCGGCCGCAGGAGAGGGAGGAGGTCATGCAGCTGAATCGTCGGTCAGGTTGGCGCTTGAATTCAAGCTGACTGCACCGCAGATTGACGGATATCGACCCCTTCCGAGCCGGAATTTCCCATGTTCACCCGTATTGCCCTCTTTCTAGCGACCAACCTCGCGGTGCTGATCCTCGCGAGCATCGTGATGTCAATCCTGGGCGTGGACTCCCGTTCGATGAGCGGCCTGCTGGTCATGGCTGCCATCTTCGGTTTTGGTGGTTCGCTCATCTCGCTGCTGCTGTCCAAGTGGATGGCCAAGCGCTCCACCGGTGCGGTGGTGATCACCGAGCCGCGCAACCAGACCGAGCGCTGGCTGCTGGCCACCGTCGAGCGCCAGGCCAAGGCCGCCGGTATCGGCATGCCGGAAGTGGCGGTGTATGACGGCCCGGAGATCAACGCGTTCGCCACCGGTGCCAACCGCAACAATGCGCTGGTGGCGGTGTCCACCGGCCTGCTGCACAACATGAGCGAGGATGAAGCCGAAGCCGTGCTCGGCCACGAGATCGCCCACGTCGCCAACGGAGACATGATCACCATGGCGCTGCTGCAGGGTGTGCTGAACACCTTCGTGATCGTGCTGGCCCGCGTAGTCGGCGGGGTGATCGACAGCGCGCTGTCGGGCAACCGCGAAGGTGGTGGCCGTGGCTTTGCGTATTACATCATCGTGTTCGTGCTGGAGATGGTGTTCGGCCTGTTCGCCACGATGATCTCGATGTGGTTCTCGCGCCACCGCGAATTCCGTGCCGATGCCGGCGGTGCATCGCTGGCCGGCCGTCAGAAGATGATCTCGGCGCTGGAGCGGCTGCAGCTCAACCACGGCCAGAGCACCCTGCCGACGCAGATCGCCGCGTTCGGTATTGCCGGGTCGACGGCGAAGAAGCTGTTCATGAGCCATCCGCCGCTGGAAGAGCGCATCGCCGCGCTGCGGGCGTCGACCATGGCATAAGCCTCCGCTTGTAGAGCAGTGCAGGAACGCCTGGCCTCGCGCCGGGCGTTTTTGTTTGCGCGCCCACGCGTCGGTAGCGCCGGGCCATGCCCGGCGGATCGTTTCCGCGACCGCGGAGGGGCGTCACTTTTCTTTTCGCGCGAAAAGAAAAGTAACCAAAAGAAACGCGCCGCCGGCCGCGAGCCGTCGCTACGCGCCGGTACCCTGCGCTTCTCGGTCCGCCGAGGGACGGTGCGGGAACTCGCTGCGCTCAGACACCCGCACCTCTTCGCCCTCGCCGGACCTGCGGTGCTCGGCTCGCTGTAAGGCGGRCCGGAAGRTCAAGATCAACRGCAAGAGCATCCACGCATGGCGTGGATCTACTGGGTGCAGCTGYGGCSTTTGATCTTGGGTCCGCCTTGCAGCGAGCCGAGCATCGCAGGGGAATCAGGGGCGCAGAGGCGCCGATGCCTGAGCGCAGCGAGTTCGGCGCCGTTCCCTGGTTCGCCGAGAAGCGCAGGGGACCGGTGCGTAGCACCGGCTTGCGTACTGGCGGCGTGTTTCTTTGGTTACTTTCTTTATGGCGCACATCCCTGTGCGCCACCCTACGGGCCGGCTCCGCCGTTCCGCGCTGCTCCTGCAGCACGGTGCACGAGCAAAGAAAGTAACACCCCTCCGCGGTCGCGGAAATGATCCGCCGGGCATGGCCCGGCGCTATCGACGCGTGGGCGCACAAACGAAAACGGCACCTTCGCAGGTGCCGTCTCCATGAACCGCTTTACGCGCGAAATCAGAACTTCGCGTCGAACTCGGCAGCGTAACCCGTGTTGACCAGTACCTTCTGCAGCGACTCGGCCACCTTCAGGTTGCCGGCCACGATCTGCTGGGTGTCCGGGCCGCGGTTGTCCATGCGGGCCGGGGTCGCGCCCTTGAAGTCGCAGACTTTGCCACCGGCTTCGCGCACCAGCAGCACGCCGGCAGCGATGTCCCAGGCCTTCACGCCGGCCTCGAAGTAGGCGTCGGCGCGGCCACAGGCCACGTAGGCCAGGTCCAGCGCGGCCGAACCCGAGCGGCGGATGTCCTCGGCGTGCACCAGCAGGGCGTCCAGCGACTTCAGCTGCGCACTGGCGCGGGCACGCTCGCGCGGGGCAAAACCGGTGTGGATCATGGTGCCTTCCAGATCCTTGCGGTCGGCCACGCGGATGCGGCGGTCGTTGAGCACGGCGCCGGCACCACGGCTGGCAGTGAACAGTTCRTTGCGCAGCGGGTCGAAGATCACCGCGTCGGTSGGYTCGCCGTTCTCGACCAGRGCGATSGACACGCAGTAGTGCGGCACGCCGCGCAGGTAGTTGCTGGTGCCGTCCAGCGGGTCGATGACCCACATGTGGCGACGCTCGCTCTGCACGCCACCTTCTTCACCGAAGATGCCGTACTCGGGGTAAGCGCGCTTGAGTTCCTTGACGATCACCTTTTCCGCGTCCGCATCGACTTCGCTGGCGTAGTCCATGCGGCCCTTCTGGACTACATTCAGTGCCTCGAGCTTGTTGATGTTGCGCAAGAGGACGTTGCCGGCGAGGCGGGCGGCCTTGACCATGACGGTGACGGCGGGTTTCTGCATGGCATGGGCTCCCGGAAGGGCAGAAGAGAAGGGCTGGCGGGGGAAAAGAGCGGGTCCGGCGCAGTGGCCGGCCGCACAGTTTACCATTGGTCTTCGTCCAGCTCGACATTTTCCCTGTTCATGTCCCAGTTTCCTGTCGCCACCCGTCTCCGATTCGTCCTTGTCGGCACCCAACACCCCGGCAACATGGGGGCCGCCGCCCGTGCCCTGAAGACCATGGGCCTGGCCCGCCTGGTCCTGGTGGCGCCGGAGAAGCCGCTTGATGAAGAGGCCTTCCGGCGCTCGGCCGGTGCCGAGGACGTGCTCGGCGACGCACCGGTGGTGGCCACGCTGGCCGAGGCCGTGGCCGACTGCCGCTTCGTGCTGGGGTGCACCGCACGTGCGCGCCGGGTCCAGCTGGAGGAGTTCCTGCCGGCAGATGCCGCCGCCCGCGCAGTGGCCAAGGCCAGCGAGGGTGCCGAGGTGGCGCTGGTGTTCGGTCGCGAGCGTACCGGCCTGACCAACGAGGAGCTGCAGCTGTGCCATGCCGCCGTGCACATTCCGTCCGACCCGGAGTTCAGCTCGCTCAACCTGGCCGCCGCAGTGCAGGTGCTTGCCTATGAAGTGCGCATGCAGTTGCTGGGCGCACAGCCGGTGGCCCCGACCGAGCCGGACAACCGCGAGCAGGCTGCCAGCCACGATCAGATGGAGAGCTTCTTCGCCCAACTTGGCGAGACTCTGGACGAGATCGATTTCCACAAGGGACGCGCGCCCGAGTCGGCGATGCGCAAGCTGCGCCGCCTGTTCCTGCGCAGCGAGCCCAGCGAGCAGGAAGTGCGCCTGCTGCGCGGCATCCTGGCCGATACCCAGCGCATGGCGCGGCTGGCGCAGAAGAACGGCAAGGACAGCTGACGACGGTCTCACTTTTTCGGGTAGTCTGTCCGGATACCCCGGGGGGATGATGCTTGTGTCGGGTCTGCGTAGGGCAATGCAGGGGGAACTGCTGCGCCTGGCCTTGGCCCTGCTGGCCGGGACGGCGCATGCTGCGCCCGGTTCACAGAAGGGGCGTTGGGCAGCGATGAGGGGCAACTCGCGATGACGCAGGATCATGCGCTTGGCAGTGTGGACCGGGAGGGTGCCGGACCGGCGCCGACGGTGCCCGGCCGCGCGTCCGGCGCGCTGCCGCGTGTCGTCTGTCTTCGGCGGGTGCAGCGTGCGTTGCAGAAGGTGTTGGGGGCTTCCGGTTTCCGCCGCGTCGATGCGCATGCGCAGCCGTGGCGGGATGATTTGAAACAAGGGTCGACGCGCGTGCGGATGGAAGTGGAATGAAGT
>NZ_JBFTNR010000158.1:3911-10645 GCF_056665995.1 Stenotrophomonas sp. 05L44_2 | reverse complement strand
GCGCGGAAGGCGGTGCCGTACTTGCCGCGGAACAGCAGGCTTTCAATGGGACGGAATTCCACGCCGATGCTGTAGGTCGACTTGTCGACGGTCTTGTCGGCGATCTTGAACGCGTCGTAGCGGCCCGAGGCGGTCACGGTCAACGACTCCAGCAGCGGCATGCGCAGTTCGCTGGTCAGCGCGTAGTTGCTGCGATGGCCGGCGCCGGCCACCGAGGTGGTGCCCCAGACGCTGCCATCAAGCAGGCGCTGGTCGGGTGTATAGGACCAGCCTTCGCTGCCCGCTTCGGCCACCACTGCCAGGCCCGCATCGCCACCGGGCAGCTTGAACAGCGAACCATTGGTGATCTGCGCGCGGCCCAGGTTCTGCCAGGTGCGGCTCTTGTTGTAGGTGAAGCCGGTGAAGGTCTGGAAATCGCCGGCCGGCAGCGGCGAATAGAACGCGCCCCAGTTCGGGTTGTAGATGTTGTAGCCGTCGTCGGTGACGCCCAGCACCGGACCCAGCACGCGGTCTTCGAAGTAGCTGTCGATCTCATTGGCCCAGCGCGCGAAGCTGCGCTCGGTCAGCTTGTACTCGCCACGGCTGAAGCTGGCGCTGTAATCCCAGTTGCCGACGTTGCCGCGCCCGCCCAGCGTGATCTGGTAGGCCTTGTTGCGATCGGTGCTCATGGTGTCGCGGTAGCCGGCCGGGCTGATGTCCTCCGGCGCGAACGCGCGCTGCAGGTTCATGTATTCGCCACTGGCCTGGTCGACGAACGCACCGAAGCCGACATCGCTGCCCCAGAAGGCGTAGCCCGAACCCGAGTTGTACTGCACTTCTTCCAGGCTGTAGAGCGCGTCTGCGAACAGCTGGAAGTTGTCGTTGACGTCAAAGGACATCGACGAATAGATCTGGCTGCTTTCCTTGCCGTTCTTCAGCGTCTTGTAGCCGGCACTGAAGGGTGAACCGCAGGATTCGCCAGTGGCACGGGTGCCCAGCACGGTGGTGCCGCCGAACTGGCCGGCCACGTTGGCGCAGCGGCTCGGGTCCATCATCACGTAGGCGTTCTGCTGGTCCGGCAGGTAGACCAGGAAGTCGTTGGTCGGAACCTGCGGCGTATAGCCCCGGGTGTTGTTCTGCTTGGTCAGGTCGCGCTGGTAACCCCAGATCGGGCTGCTCTTCTCGTACTGCACGTTGACCAGTGCGTGGAAGCGGTCATCAAAAGCGTTGAAGCCATGCGCGCCGCTGACGCGGAAATCGTTGCCGCCACCCTCGGTATAGGCGCCGCCGCGTACGTTCAGCACGCCGCCGTCCATGCGGTCTTTGAGGATGATGTTGACCACGCCGGCGATCGCGTCCGAGCCGTACAGCGATGACTGGCCGCCGGGCAGGATCTCGATGCGCTCGACGATGTCGATCGGGATGCCGCTGAGGTTGTTGAAGGTATCGCTGCCGTTGTAGAGGGCAGGGTAGGACAGCATCGGCCGTCCGTTGATCAGGTACTTGGTGTAGCTCGGGCTGAGGCCGAACATGCCCGAGGCTTCGGCGCCCTGGGTGAACGACGCGGAGGTCTGGCCGCCCTGCAGGCCGCCGGTGGTCAACGAGTTCTGCTGCAGCACCTCGGCAACGCTGGTGAAGCCACGGGTCTGGATGTCCTCGGCGGTGACGGTCAGGACCGGCGTGTGGTTCTCGATCTGCGTCTGCGGGATCAGTGAGCCGGTGACGGTCACGCGTCCAAGATCGGTGGGAGTGTTGTCCTGGGCGAGCGCGATCGCGCTGCTGCTGGCCAGGATCAGGCCGCTGAGGACGGCGCGGGTGAGCGGGTGACGCGGGAAGCCATTGCGAGACATGCGGTACTCCGTGTGGTCGTGAGAAACGCGTTTTCCCTTTCCTGGGAACTCATGGATGGTTCAGCAGCCGGTGGACGCAGAAAGGCGGCGTTTTTCGAACGTAACACACGCTTAACTTGTTTTTCGCGGGCTTGTCGCGCTCTCGCAATGGCCCGTTGGGAGTTAATAAAAATTTCTTTAAAAACAATTGATTGCAATATTGGTACGAATTTGCCGAGTTTGGCTTAATGAACACCCAGTAAATTTTCGGATATTTAACAATCGAGATGTTCCCGCAGCGATCGCCGCACGTGCCTCGCCAAAAAAAAGGCCCCGCCGAAGCGGGGCCTGGTCCGGAATCAAACCCGGAAATCGACGGGATTACTTGCCGAAGTCGTACTTGGCCTGCACGTACACGGTGCGGCCGTAGACGTTGTACAGGTAGTTGTTGAACGGCGTGCCGGAGGTGCCCTGGTAGCTGTGAGCCTGCTGCTCGGGCATCTTGTTGAACACGTTGTTGACCATCAGCGACAGGGTCAGGTCATCCTGCACGCGGTAGTTCACGCTCAGGTTGTAAGTGGTGTACGAAGCCCACTTGCCTGCCTTGTAACCCGACGCACCATGGGTGTACTCGTAGCCGTTCAGGCCCGCCAGGTAGTTCGGGGTGTGGCCGATGTAGTTCGCGTACAGCGTGGTGGTCCACTTGTCCAGCGACCAGGCCACCGACGCGTCGGAACGGACCTTGGCGTAGCTGTCGTAGTTCCACATCGACTTCGGGTTGCCCAGCAGGTCCTGGAAGTCCTCGCCCGGCTGCGCCTGCACTTCACGCTTCAGCATGTTGGTGTAGTTGCCCGAGAACTGCAGCGAACCGAAGCGGCCGATGTCCTGCAGGTACTTGAAGCCGACGGTCACGGCCTGCAGGTTCTGGCGGGCCACGTTCATCTTCGGGGTGTACAGCGAGCTCAGGTTGCCGGCCGAATCGCGCACGACCCAGTCAGCCACGTTCTGGCAGGTGGCCGAGGAGCCGTTCGGCAGGCCGTTGCGGCAGTAGTACTCGGCCAGCAGAAGCTGGTCGGTGCTGGCCGTATCGACTTCGTTCTCGATCTTCCAGTTGTAGTAGTCGGCCGAGATCGACAGGTTCGCCATCGGCGCCCAGACGATGCCCGCGTTCCAGACGTCGGCGGTGATCGGCTCCAGGTCCGGGTTGCCGGCACGCTCGGAGTACACCGAGACGCTGTCTGCGTAGCGGCAGGCGTCGGTGTTGCCCGGCACGTAGCCCAGCTCACCGCAACGGTAGTAGTCGGTGGAGTTGGCAGCGTAATAGCCGCTGCGGCCCTGGAATGCGTCGGGCAGGGTCGGCGCGCGGAAGGCGGTGCCGTACTTGCCGCGGAACAGCAGGCTTTCGATCGGACGGAACTCGACACCCACGCTGTAGGTGGCCTTGTCGACGGTGTTGTCGGCGATCTTGAAGGCGTCATAGCGACCGGAAGCGGTCACCGTCAGCGACTCCAGCAGCGGCATGCGCAGCTCGCTGGTCACCGCGTAGTTGCTGCGATGGCCGTTGCCGGCAACAGCCGACGAGCCCCACACGTCGCCGTCCAGCAGGCGCTGGTCGGGGCTGTAGTCCCAACCTTCGCTGCCGCCTTCGACGACCACGGCCAGGCCGGCATCACCGCCCGGCAGCGAGAACAGCGAGCCGTTGGTGACCTGCGCGCGTGCCAGGTTCTGCCAGGTGCGGCTGTGGTTGGTGGTGTAACCGGTGAAGCCAGCGAAATCTTCCGGCGAGATCGGCGAGTAGAACGCGCCCCAGTTGGTGTTGTAGATGCCGAAGCCATCCTGGGTGCCCAGCTGCGGGCCCAGCACCTTGTCGGCGAAGTAGCTGTTGATGGCATTGCCGAAGCGCTGGAACTTGCTCTCATCCAGGCGGTATTCGCCACGGGTGAAGCTCAGGCTGTAGTCCCAGTTGCCGACCGCACCCTTGCCGCCCAGGGTGACCTGGTAGGCACGGCTCTTGTCGTTGTTCAGGATGCCCTTGTAGCCTTCGCCGCCGATGTCTTCCGGAGCGAACGCGCGCTGCAGGTTGACCAGCTTGCCGGAGGCCTGGTCATAGAAGCCACCCATGGTGCTCTTGGTGCCCCACCAGAGGTAGTTCGAGCCCGAGGTGTATTCGGTCTTTTCCTTGCTGTACAGCACGTCGGCGAACAGCTGGAAGTTGTCGTTCACGTCGAAGGTCATCGACGAGTAGAACTGGCCGCTGTCCTTGCCGTTCTTCAAGGTCTTGTAGCCGGCGCCGAAGACCGAGCCGCAGGACTGGCCCGTCGGGCGGTTCGCCAGCACGGTGGTGCCGTCGAATTGGCCGGCAACGTTGGCGCAGTTGCTCGGGTCCATCATGTACAGCGCATTGGTCTTGGCGTCGATGACGGCGAAGTCGTTCGACGGCAGCTGCGCGGTGTAGCCGTTCGCGTTGTTCTGCTTGGTCAGGTCACGCTGGTAGCCCCAGATCGGGTTGCTGCTTTCGATCTGCACGTTGACCAGTGCATTGAAGCGGTCGTCCAGTGCCGAGAAGCCGTGTGCACCGCTGACGCGGAAGCTGCTGCCACCGCCTTCAGTGGAAGTGCCGCCACGCACGGACAGGCTGCCGCCTTCCATGTGGTCCTTCAGGATGATGTTGACCACGCCGGYGATCGCATCCGAACCGTACAGGGAGGACTGGCCACCCGGCAGGACTTCGATGCGCTCGACGATGTCGATCGGAATGCCGCTGATGTTGTTGAACGCGTCGCCGCCGTTGTACAGCGCCGGGTAGGACATCATCGGGCGGCCGTTGATCAGGTACTTGGTGTAACCCGGATTCAGGCCGAACATGCCAGCGGCTTCAGCGCCCTGGGTGAACGAAGCGGAGGTCTGGCCACCCTGGATGCCGCCGGTGGTCAGCGAGGACTGCTGCAGCACCTCGGCGACGCTGTTGAAGCCGCGCGACTGGATGGCTTCAGCGCTGATGGTCATGACCGGGGTCTGGGTCTCGACCTGGGTCTGCGGGATCAGCGAGCCGGTGACGGTGATCTTGTCCAGATTGGTGGCCTTGTCCTGGGCCATTGCCGGCGAGGCGGCAACCAGGGCGGAGATCAAGGCGACAGCGAGGGTGTTGCGACGTGCAGAATTGCGAAGGTCTTTCATGTAGTTCCGTTCAGAGAGCAAATACGAGTACGGCACTGCGCATGCGCCATCGTGCGTGCCGTAGATCCAGCAACGCAGCCCAAAACCAGTGCTTAGCGAACGTAACATGAACTTAACAATCTGTGCACGAATCTGTAGCAATCCTGAATTTCAGTCAGCGTACGTCCAGCTAGTATGATGTTGGGTTCTTCTTGTCGATTCACCCGGAGCCCGCAGTGAACAGTTCTTCCCGTCGTCCGCATGCCAGCCAGGTGCAGAAGGGACTGGCGCCGCATGCGCGCATCCGCAACGTGATCGCGGTGGGCTCGGGAAAGGGTGGCGTGGGCAAGTCGACCACGGCGGTCAACCTGGCCGTCGCACTGCAGCAGCTGGGGGCGCGCGTAGGCGTGCTTGATGCCGATATCTACGGCCCCAGCGTGCCGGCGATGCTCGGCCTGTCCGGTCGCCCGGAAAGCCCGGACAACAAGAGCATCGAGCCGATGCGGGCCTTCGGCGTGGACACCATGTCGATCGGTTATCTGGTCGAGGACGAAACGCCGCTGATCATGCGCGCACCGCGCGCGACGGCGGCGTTGACCCAGCTGTTCGAAGACACGCTGTGGGACGACCTGGACTATCTGCTGATCGATCTGCCGCCGGGCACCGGCGACATCCAGCTGACCCTGGTGCAGAAGATCCCGCTGGCCGGCGCGGTGATCGTCACCACGCCGCAGGAYATCGCTACGCTGGATGCRMRSAAGGCGCTGAAGATGTTCGAGAAGGTCGAGGTGCCGGTGCTGGGCGTGGTCGARAACATGGCCGTGCATACCTGCAGCAACTGCGGKCATGTGGAGCACCTGTTCGGCGARGGTGGTGGCGAGCGCATGGCGGCGCAGTACGGCGTGCCGCTGCTGGGGTCGCTGCCGCTGCAGATCGGCATCCGCGAGCAGGGCGATGCCGGTACCCCGATCACCGCCGCGCAGCCGGAATCGGCGGCGGCCCAGGCCTACCACCGTGCCGCCCAGCGTCTGGTCGAGGAAGTGGGCAAGCGCCCGCGCGCTTCGATCCCGATCCTGTCCTCGCTGCTGTAAGGGCCCGCTGGGGGCTGCGGCGGCGACGCCCGGCCCCCTGCTAGAATCCTCGCGCCCCCTCGCACCCAGGACAGAGCATGAGCATCAAGAGTGACCGTTGGATCCGCCGGATGTCCGAACAGCACGGCATGATCGAGCCGTATGAGGCCGGGCAGGTCAAGCAGGCCAACGGCGAGCGCATCGTCAGCTACGGCACTTCCAGCTACGGCTACGACGTGCGCTGCTCGCGCGAGTTCAAGGTGTTCACCAACATCAACTCGACGATCGTGGACCCCAAGCATTTCGATCCGGGCAGCTTCGTCGATATCGTCGGTGACGAGTGCATCATTCCGCCGAACAGCTTCGCGCTGGCACGCACGGTCGAGTATTTCCGCATTCCGCGCGACACCCTGGTGGTGTGCCTGGGCAAGAGCACCTAYGCGCGCTGCGGCATCATCGTCAACGTGACSCCGCTGGARCCSGARTGGGAAGGYCACGTSACSCTGGAATTCWSSAACACCACGCCGCTGCCGGCGCGCATCTACGCCAACGAAGGCGTGGCGCAGATGCTGTTCTTCCAGTCCGATGAAGTGTGCGAGACCTCGTACAAGGACCGCGGCGGCAAGTACCAGGGCCAGACCGGCGTGACCCTGCCGCGCACCTGACAGCTTGCGTCAGCGCGTATCGGTAGCGCCGGGCC
>NZ_JBFTNR010000158.1:0-3880 GCF_056665995.1 Stenotrophomonas sp. 05L44_2 | reverse complement strand
GGCCCGGCGCTACCTTATTTGCCGCGACCGAACAGGATCGCGATGCCTACGGCCACCAAGCCGAGCGGCCACCAGGTCAACAGCAGGCGCGACAGGTTCAGGTTGGTCCAGCCCAGGTTGCTGGCCAGCATGAACAGGCCGATCAGGATCAGCAGGATGGCGGCGACGATATTGAATCGCATCGGGTCGGCACTGGCTCAGGAATGGGCTGGATATCCTAGCCGTTCCTTCCAGTAGGCGACATGCTGGTCCAGCGTGGCCGGCTCATAGCGGTGCGCCGGGCCACTGCCCCAGACCGGTCCCGGCCACGCCGGATCGCCGTCGTGGCGGCCGATCACGTGGAAATGCAGCTGGCGCACGATGTTGCCCAGCGCGCCGATGTTGATCTTCTCCACCCCGTCCGAACCGTGCAGGGCCTTGCAGGCGCGGTTGAGCTCGGTGCGCAGCTTGTCCTGCTGCTCGCCGTCCAGCTCGATCCACTCGGTCACCCCGGCCAGACGCGGCACCAGGACCAGCCAGGGGAATCGTTCGTCGTTCATCAGTCGCACYTGCGACAACGGGCCTTCGGCCACCAGTACGCTATCGGTGGCCAGGCGTGAATCGAGTTCGAAATCGCTCATCCAAGATGCTCCGAGAAGAAGTCCAGGGTGCGTTGCAGCGCCAGGGCGGCGCTGTCTGGATCATACGCATGTCCGACCTCGCGGTTGAAGGCATGGTCGGCCGGATAGACGTAGGTCGCCATCTGCGGCAGCTTCTCACGGTGTGCCTGGATCGCCTCCGGCGGGATGCTCTTGTCCTGCGCGCCGAAGTGGAACATAACGGGGGCCTTCGGCGTCTCGTCCAGGAACTGCACGTTGCGCGCGCCGTAGTAGCTCACCGAGGGCAGGCCCAGGCGCAGCGCGGACAGCAGGGCGACGCTGCCACCCCAGCAGTACCCAACCGTGCCGACCTTGCCGTGCGGGGCCAGCCGGGTTGCCGCGGCGCGGACCACTTCCAGTGCCTTTTCCATGCCCAGCGCGGTAACCCGTTCCAGCCCATCCTTCACGCCCTCGGGGGTGTAGGGCAGGGCATCGGGGTCGGCCTCGGGGCCGTCGACCAGGTCGAAGAACGAGGGGGCCAACACGGCGTAGCCCTGGGCGGCGAAGCGTTCGGCGACGCCGCGGATATGCGGGTTGGCGCCGAAGATCTCCTGCACCACCACCAGCGCGCCGCGGGGTTTGCCCTCGGGCAGTGCCTGCCAGGCGCGGACCGGGCCGTAATGCGTATCCAGGATGATCCATTCGGACATCGGGGTGTACCTCGTTGCAGGGAACAGAACGGTATTGTCGACGTTGTGAGGGTTAGCGCGATGTCAGCGGCTGTGCCGCATCGGGCGGCTATGGTGGGGCTGGCTGTGGTTTCCCAAGGCGGTGCAGGTACCGGTTTCCGTATTGACCGGTGCACACCCGAAGCCTAAGCTTTCAGCCACGATGACATACAAGCCTCCGGCGCGAGCCGGGGGCTTTTTTGTTGTCTGCGCGTTGCCCGAGGGCGACGTGGAAACAGGCGGCTGTGCCGGGCCAACCGCGACGAAGACATCCAGGCCGACCCGAGCCTGACAACCCCGAAACCCAGCCGCCGCAAGGCGGCTTTTTCATTTCCAGGAGATTCAACACCATGTCCATCAATCAAGCCATTTCCGCCCAGGACTCCGCGCTGTACGTGAAGGCCGGCACCGCCCCGACCGCGCCGAACAATCCGGCAGGCTATACCGAAATCGACGGCCTGACCGCCTTCCCGTTTGGCCGCGGCCAAGCCAACACTCTCGACGCCACCAACCTGCGTTCGAAGCAGATGGAGAACATCGCGGGTCTGTCCGGCGGCCAGGCCGTACAGGTGTCCGGCCATCGCTGGCCGGTGGGCAGCTCGGCGGGCCAGGAAATCCTGCGTGACGCCGATCCGGATGCCGACCTGCACTTCCTGATGGTGCTGCCCACCGGCGATGCCGCCACCTTCGTGGCCAAGGTCGCAGCCTTCAACGTCGCCCCAGGTACCAACCAGGTGCTGACCTTCACCGCCGATCTGTTGCCGCGTGATTTCGCCATCGTCACCGCTGCTGCCGGCGGCACCCCGTGATGCTGCTGGGCAAGCAGCAGATCCTGGACGCACAGGATCGCCGCCACGAAGACATCGCCGTGCCCGAATGGGGCGGCAATGTGCGTGTGGCGATGATGTCGGCCAGCGACCGTGACCGCTGGGAGCAGGAGACCTATGGCGGTGATACGCCCAAGGTGGATGACTTCCGTGCGCGCTTCGTCGGCCTGTGCCTGGTCGATGAAATGGGGGCGCGCCTGTTCTCCGACCATGAGGTGGCCCAGCTGGGCGCGAAATCGGCGGCGGCGCTGGATCGCGTGTTCCGTGTCGCGCAGACGCTCAATGCGCTCGGCGATGCGGCCGTGGGAGAGCTGGAAAAAAACTGATCCGCCGGCCTGAGCGCCGGCTTCAGTTCCGGATCGCGTGGCGGCTGGGCCTCCCGCATCCGGACCACCTGTTGGCGGGAGTGACGTCCCGCCAGCTCTCGGAGATGTACGCGTTCGCACGGCTGGAACCGATGGATCAGCCACTGCAGGGGATGCTTGCGCAGCTGACCAGTGTGCTGGCCCAGGTGCATGGCAACGCGACCACGGCCGAGGACTTCCTGCTGGTGCGGCCGCGCGCCTCGCCGGAGAAGGCTGCCAAGGAACGCTCGCAGCAGCTGCTGGAGATGTTCGGCAGCGCATCGCGCCGCAACGCTGCGCCGTGATCCCAGGCGGGGCAGGGCATGGCTTCTCCGAGGTGTGGCATGCAATCGAACCTGGGGCCCTGCGGGGCCCCTCATCATTCTTGGAGGAACGCATATGGCGTCCACTAACCAGAATCTAGACGTAGTACTGCGGGTCAATACGACGGGCTTCCGTAACGCAATGGCGGAGGCCAGCCGCCTGGCAACGCAGAATCTCAAGACAATGCGGGCGGAGGCCGAGCGGACGGCAGCCGCGCTGGCGCGCGTGCATGCCGCACCTGAAGGCGCGGCGGCAAAGGCAGGGGCAAGCGCAAAAGGCGGGGAAGATGTACTCCGCAGCGGCGTGAAGGAGCTTGGCAACGGCCTGCTGACTGCTGCAGGCGGCCCATGGGGCATCGCCATCGCGTCGGTGCAGAAGCTCGGCGAAGCGTACATGGACATGGTCAAGGCATCCGAACGTGCCCGTGCCGAGTTCAATGAACAGATGCAATCGCTGAAGCTGATGTCGTTCACAATGGATGAAGTCGGCAAGGGTCTGCGGGATCGCAGCATGCCGATGGATGTCGCCGTCGCTTCGCTGCATGAGCAGGCAAAGGCCATGCGCGAGCTCGAAGCGCGCAAGCGCGCGCTGGAGGGGGCCGTCACCCATTGGGAAGGGCGCGTGGCCTATGGCCAGCAGTCGGGGCGGGAGGGCGCCGGCATGAGCGCGGGGGCCGACTACGCAGGGCTGAAGGCCGCGCAGGACGCCTTGAAGGAGTTTGAAGGCAAGACCGATCCGGTGCGGCGCCAGTTCCAGGAGCTGCAGGAACAGATCCGTGGCTCAATGGATCCAGAGCTGTTCAAGAGGGTCCAGGACGCCATCAACAATCTCGACATCCAGACGTTGGTCCAGCTCAAGGCAGAGGTAGGCTTGACGCGCTGGGAGGCACTGCAGGCCGGTTCGGCGATCTCGGGCATGCTCGGTGGCATGCGCGGAGAAGCGTGGCGAGACGAGGTCGAGTGGATCCGTCTAACCCGTGGCGAGTACGCGGCATGGTTGGCTGAACGCGGTGCGGAAATAAATGCCAACGGCGGGCCGGACAAGATGGACCCGGCCCAGCGCGCCGAGTTCAACAGGGA
>NZ_JBFTNR010000157.1:0-6743 GCF_056665995.1 Stenotrophomonas sp. 05L44_2 | reverse complement strand
CGCTTGGCCTGTCCTTCATGGTGGCCATCATGGAAAGCGTGTACGTCATGACCCGCAAGCAGGTCTGGCGGCAGATGACCCTGTTCTGGGGCRCSCTGTTCGGCATCAACTTCGYCMTSGGCGTGGCCACCGGCCTGRYSATGGARTTCCAGTTCGGCATRAACTGGTCGTACTACAGCCATTACGTGGGTGACATCTTCGGTGCGCCGCTGGCCATCGAAGGCCTGATGGCGTTCTTCCTGGAAGCGACCTTCATCGGCCTGTTCTTCTTCGGCTGGAAGCGCCTGAGCCCGGTCAAGCACCTCACCGTAACCTGGCTGATGGCGCTGGGCACCAACCTGTCGGCGGTGTGGATCCTGATCGCCAACGGCTGGATGCAGAACCCGACCGGTGCGGTGTTCAACCCGGAAACCATGCGCATGGAAGTGGTCGACTTCGCCGCGGTGCTGCTGAACCCGGTGGCGCAGGCCAAGTTCGTGCACACCGTCAGTGCCGGTTACGTGACCGGTGCGATCTTCGTGATGTCCATCAGCGCCCTGTACCTGCTGCGCAACAAGCACAGGGACATGGCCCGCCGTTCGTTCGCGGTCGCCGCGGCCTTCGGCCTGCTGTCCTCGCTGTCGGTGGTGGTGCTGGGYGACGAGAGCGGCTATGCCGCCAGCGAGCACCAGAAGATGAAGCTGGCGGCGATCGAAGCGATGTGGGAGACCGAGCGTGCGCCGGCCGACTTCACCGCCTTCGGCATTCCCAACCAGGACACCCACACCAACGACTACGCGATCAAGATCCCATACCTGATGGGCCTGATCGCCACCCGTTCGCTGGACCAGCCGATTCCGGGCATCCTGGAGCTGGTGGAGCGTGCGGAGCACCGCATCCGCGGTGGCCAGATCGCCTATGGCGCACTGGAACGGGTGAAGAAGGACAAGACCGATCTTGCAGCGCGTGAAATGTTCGATCGCCATTGGCAGGACCTCGGCCATGGCCTGCTGCTGAAGCGTTACCGCGAGGACATCCTCAACGCGACGCCGGAGGAAATCTCCAAGGCCGCGATGGATACCGTACCGCGCGTGGCGCCGCTGTTCTGGACCTTCCGCATCATGGCCGGGTTGGGCTTCTACCTGATCGCCTTCTTCGCGCTGGCCTTCTACTTCTCGTGCCGCAACAACTTCCAGGACAAGCGCTGGTTCCTGAAGCTGGCCGTGTGGAGCCTGCCGGCGCCGTGGATCGCGATCGAATGCGGTTGGTTCGTGGCCGAGTACGGCCGCCAGCCGTGGGCGGTGGATGGCGTGCTGCCCACGTTCTACGCGGCATCGGGCCTGGCACTGCATGAAATCCTGACCACGCTGGCGGTGTTCACCAGCCTGTACACGGTGCTGCTGATCATCGAAATCAAGCTGATGCTGAAGGCGGTCCGCAAGGGCCCGGACGACATCCTGCCGACGCTGCAGGCCGACATCCGCCCTGTTTCCCCCAATGCCGTTGCCCCCGGCCAGGCCTGAGGCAGGAGAATCCAGATGGAATTCATTGCACTTGATTACACCACGCTCCGCGTGATCTGGTGGCTGCTGCTCGGCATCCTGCTGGTCGGCTGGGCCGTCATGGATGGTTTCGACCTCGGCGTCGGCACGCTGCTGCCGTTCGTGGCAAAGACCGATGAAGAACGCCGGCTGGTGATCAACACCGTCGGCCCGGTCTGGGAAGGCAACCAGGTCTGGTTGGTGCTGGGTGGCGGCGCGATCTTCGCCGCATGGCCGCCGCTGTACGCGGTCAGCTTCTCCGGCTTCTACCTGGCGGTGTTTGCGATGCTGTTCGGGTTGATCCTGCGCCCGGTCGGCTTCAAGTACCGCAGCAAGCTGCCGTCCAAGCGCTGGCGCGACAACTGGGACCGCGTGCTGTTCGTCGGTGGCCTGCTGCCGGGCCTGATTGCCGGCGTCGCGGTGGGCAACGTACTGCTGGGTGTGCCGTTCCACTTCGATGACACCCTGCGCGTGACCTACACCGGTTCGTTCTTCGGCCTGCTCACACCGTTCGCGCTCATCGCCGGCCTGATCAGCGTGGCCATGCTGGTGTCGCACGGTGCGGCCATGCTGGTGCTGAAGACCGACGGCCCGGTGGCCGAACGTGCAGCGCGCTATGGCAGCATCGCCGCCATCATCAGCTTCGTGCTGTTCGCCGCTGCCGGCGCCTGGGTGGCCTTCGGCCTGCCGGGCTACCAGATCACTTCGCAGGTGGTGACCGACGGGCCGACCAATCCGCTGCTGAAGACCGCCGAACTGGGGTCCGCCGCAGGTGGCTGGCTGCGCAACTACAGCAGCATGCCGGCAACGCTGGTGTTCCCGGTGCTGGGCCTGCTGGGTGCGCTTGCCAGCGCGGTGCTGCTGCGCGCGCGTCGTGGCGGCCTGGCCTTCATCGCCTCGGGCGCGTCCATTGCCGGCATCATCCTCACCGTCGGCTTTGCGATCTTCCCGTTCCTGCTGCCGTCCTCCAGCCAGCCCACCTCCAGCCTGACCGTCTGGGACAGTTCGTCCAGCCACCTCACGCTGTGGGTCATGCTGCTGGCCACGGCCATCTTCCTGCCGATCATCCTCGCCTACACCACCTGGGTGTACCGCGTGCTGAAGGGCAAGACGACGGTCGAGGACATGGACGACAACCCCAACGCGTACTGATTGCCCGTGTGCCGGCCCAGGGTCGGCACACCCCTCGCACACAGGAGATTGACCATGTGGTATTTCGCTTGGATTCTCGGCGCCGGCCTGGCTTCGGTCGTGGCCATCCTCAACGGGATGTGGTTCGAAGCGCGCGAAAGCGCCCGCGCCGACAAGGAAGTGCGTTGAAACTGTAAAAAAGGGTTGCCGATACGGCCTTCACACCGTATTCTTGGCGGCTCCTTCGGGGTGTAGCTCAGTCTGGTAGAGCGCTACGTTCGGGACGTAGAGGTCGCAGGTTCGAATCCTGTCTCCCCGACCACTTCGGTGGTCGCATTGAAGCCTGGTGAAGTCTTCCAGGCTTTTTTGTTCCCGCAGGAGTCGCTGCCACGGCAGCGAAGCAGAACGGTCTTCCCCCTTGCCGCCATCGGGGGAAATGGCTAGAATAGGCGGCTCCCTTCGGGGTGTAGCTCAGTCTGGTAGAGCGCTACGTTCGGGACGTAGAGGTCGCAGGTTCGAATCCTGTCTCCCCGACCACTCCGGTGGTCACCAAGAAGCCTGGAAGACATCAGTGTCCTCCGGGTTTTTTTGTACCTGGAATCCGGGACACCCGGCTACGCCGCCATCAGCACATGCCGCCGGGGACCCGACCCGGCCCGGCCACGTACAATGGCCGCCACTCCCCCACCTGCCACACCGGCCGCGCCCGGTGCGGGCGCTGCACGCCATTCTGCATGGCGTGCGCCACCTGCAAGGAACACCGCATGACCTCGCCCACCTCCCCTTCGCCATCACTGCTGCACGGGCGCGTGCTGGCGTTCGTCGCGATCCTGCTGGCGGCGGTCAACCTGCGTACCGCCGTCACCTCCATCACCCCGTTGCTGGACGTGCTGGGCCAGCAGTTCGGCTTCGGCACCACCATGACCGGCGTACTGGGCATGCTGCCGACCGCGTCGTTCGCTCTGTTCGGCGTCGCCACCCCGGCGCTGGCACGACGCCTGGGCCTTGAGCGCACCACCCTGCTGGCGATGCTGATGGCTGCCGCCGGCCTGCTGCTGCGCTCCAGCGCCGGCAATGTCGGCACCCTGCTGCTGGGCTCGGTGATCGCACTGGCGGGCATGGGCATCGGCAACGTGGTGGTGCCGCCGTTGGTGAAGCGCTACTTCGCCAACAAGGTCGGCACCATGAGCACGCTGTACATCAGCGTGCTGCAGCTGGGCACGATGATGCCGGCGCTGTTGGCGGTGCCGGTGGCCAACGCCGCAGGCTGGCGGGTGTCGCTGGGCATGTGGGCGCTGCTGGCGCTGGCTGCGACCCTGCCATGGATGCTGCTGGCACGCAGTGCGCCCAGGCCGGTGCTGGACAGCAGCGATCCCACCGCGCAGCCGCACGGCAAGGTCTGGCGTACCTCGTTGGGCTGGAGCATGACGCTGATGTTCGGCATGACCTCGCTGATGACCTATTCGATGTTCACCTGGCTGCCGCGCATCGTGGTCGAAGCCGGCGCCACGCCCGCCTTCGGCGGGGTGATGGTCGCGGTGTTTTCGGCACTGGGCCTGCTGCCATCGCTGGTGATCCCATCGCTGGCGGTGCGCCTGCAGAATCCCTTCCCGCTGGTGCTGATCGGCTTCTCCGCCTTCGTCATCGCCTTCGCCGGCCTGCTGTTCGCCCCGATGAAGGCGCCGTTGCTGTGGGCCTGCCTGCTGGGCGTCGGGCCGTCCACGTTCCCGCTGGCGCTGACCCTGATCAATCTGCGCACGCGCACCCCCACCGGTTCGGCGGCCCTGTCCGGCTTCATGCAGGGCGTGGGCTACAGCTTCAGCTGCCTGGGCCCGTTCCTGGTCGGCTGGCTGCATACCGTCAGCGAGGGCTGGACCCTGCCCTTCGCCTTCCTGTTCGGCTGCGCACTGCTGATGCTGTGCGCCTCGTGGGTGGCCTGCAAGCCGCGCAAGCTGGAAGACCTGTGGTGACCGGACCGGCGGGCTGACGCCCGCCGCCGTGAAGCTGGACCCACACACCCCACTACCGCGATCTACACACCGCCGCCGCAGCAGGTGACGTAGCGTGTCCGAAGCTGACCCGTTATGCGTCCAGAACTGGCCTTGCCAGCAGGATCGCCCCACAGGGCGGCCCCTGGCTGTCCCGTGCCGTTCCAGTGGACGGCAGAAAAGTGTATGCGCGACAACGCGTTGCGACAGGGCTGGCCGGTCATCCAAGGACTCTCCGTCAACAAGGTACGGATAGGAAGTAGGCGCTTTGGCAGAGCGTCAGCTATAGTTGGCATGTGATGTGCGTCACACTTTTGAGCACATCGTTCAGCAATGGATGCTTAGGGGGGTCTCATGGTTGTTCATCGTCCGCTGGCGCTGTGCGTCGGCCTGGCCTGCRCCACTTTGGCGTGCTGGGCCCACGCGGCCTCGCCGCCCACCGTCATCACGCGCGCCGACCGGCTCGCCGAGATCGGGCACTACCGTGACCAGGCACGCTGGGTCGATGCACTGGCAGCGATCGAGCGGGCGCAGCTGCGCGAGCCCAACGACGACCTGCTGTACAAGCTGCAGGTCCTGACCCTGGGCGACATCGGCAACGCCCATCGCGCCTGGCGGCTTTACCAGGCCCGGCCCAACCTGTTCGACCAGGACCAGAAAGCGCGGCTGGAGGCCAACTACGTGGCCAAGCTGGTCAACTGGAGCCTGGCCTACGGGGAAAGCGAAGACACCCGGCTGGACGAGGCCGAGGCTTCGCTGGCGGAAATGGAGCAGTACGTCGAGCGCGATGGCACAACGCAGGCGCAGGCGCCGCTGCGTATCCGCATGGACCGGCTGATCCTGCTCAACCGCCTGGCCCGTCACGCGCAGGTGCGCGACGAGGCGCGGGCGCTGCAGCGCGAAGGCCATGCCCTGCCCGATTACGTGCTGCCAGCCGTAGGCGACTCGCTGATGGCCACCCAGAACCCGGAGGAGGCCATTCCCTTGCTGGAGGCCGCCGCAAAGAACGATCCCTCACGCTTCGAGACACGCTCGGAGCTGGCCTATGCCTATCTGGAAACAGAGCAGGCGGAGAAGGCGGTGGGCTACCTGCAGGCCTGGCAGAAGGACGARCCGGCCTGGCGCTGGGGCGGCGGCAAGACCCCCTTCCAGAACTGGGCGCGTTACGAGGCCGACCTGAACCTGGGGATGGTGCGGGCCTACAGCGGCGACCTGCCCACGGCCCAGCGCGAACTGGAAGCCCTGGTCGAGGTCGGCCCGGGCAATGGCAGCCTGCAGACTTCACTGGGCAGCGTCTACCAGATGCGCGGCTGGCCACGGCGGGCACTTGAGCGCCACCAGATGGCCTATACGCTGGACCCGCGTGACATCGCGCCGCGCCTGGGCATGTACGAATCCTACGTGCAGCTGCAACGCGACGACCTGGCGCGGCCGCTGCATGACGACCTGCTGGCACGCTATCCAAGCCAGCCGGCGGTGCAACGCATGGACCGTGACTGGCGCGCCCATCGCGGCTGGCAGCTGCTGGCCAAGGTCGAGGGTGGCCGCAGTTCCGGCGGTGGCGGCACCTCACCGCTGGGCAACGACGACCTGCACTACGGCGTGGAAGTGGCCTCGCCGGTTCTCAACGACCGCTGGCGCCTGTTTGCCTTCGCCGACCGCCGGTCGGTCAGCTTCCAGGACCAGGACATCGACCCGCTGTGGATCGGTGCCGGCGTGCGCTACCGGTTCGACCGCCTTGATGCCGAGGCAGCGGTGATGCGCCCCAACGACAGCATCGGCGACACCGGCCTGCGCGGCGGCTTCGGCTGGCAGTTCAATGATCGCTGGCACGCCGGCGTGACCGCTGCCCGCAATGATCCGGAAGCCTCGATGCAGGCACGCGTGGCCGGCATCACCGCTGACAGCGTTGCGGTTGCAGTGGACTACACGCGCAACGAGCGCACCCACTGGAGCTTCGGTGGCAGCCAGTTCCGTTACGACGATGGCAACCGCCGCGATACGCTGAACAGTGCGATCGAACAACGGCTGTTGACCCGCCCGCGCCTGTTGATCGATGGCGTGGGCAGCGTCTACACCAGCCGTGGCAGCCGCGACGATGCAC
>NZ_JBFTNR010000156.1:0-7589 GCF_056665995.1 Stenotrophomonas sp. 05L44_2 | reverse complement strand
AGGTCGCCCAGGTGCCGGCTGGACGCATGGCCGACTACACCCAGGCGCAGATGGACCTCGGTGCCACGGTCTGCAGCCGGTCCAGACCGGCCTGCGTGATCTGTCCGCTGCAGGCCGATTGCGTGGCACGTCGCGAAGGCCGCACCGCCGAGCTGCCAACCGCAAAGCCAAGCAAGACGCTGCCCGAACGCGAGGCGGTGGCTTTGCTGCTGCGCGACAAGCAGCAGCGCGTACTGCTGCAGAAGCGGCCGGACACCGGCATCTGGGCACAGTTGTGGACGCTTCCGCAGGCCGAAGCGGGCAGCGAGCTGCAGGACTGGTTCGACGTCCACGTCGATGGTTCGCTGGAAGATGCCGAGGAGCTGCCAGTGCTGCAGCACACCTTCAGCCACTACAAGCTGCACCTGCAGGTATTGTCACGGCAGGTGCGCGGCCTGCGCGTGGAAGAACCCACGCTGCGCTGGGTTGGCGCCGCCGAACTGCCTGCACTGGGCTTGCCTGCCCCCATCCGCAAACTGCTTGAGGGCGCGCCCATCAAGAGCCCGAAGCGAACTTCCGCAAAATCCCGCAACCACGAGTGAGTGCCATGCCCCGAACCGTCTTCTGCCAGTACGAACAACGCGATGCCGAGGGCCTGGACTTCGTGCCTTACCCGGGGGAACTGGGCCAGCGTGTGTTCAWCCACATCGGCAAGCCGGCGTGGACCGCATGGCTGGCRCACCAGACCATGCTGATCAACGARAACCGCCTTTCCCCGCGAAAGCCGGAGCATCGCGCCTTCCTGGAGACGGAACTGGTGAAGTTCCTGTTCGAGAAGGACGCGGAGAGGCATGGCCCGGCGCTACCGCTCTATTTCGCGGATTCCTCGCGCTCCTGCACCTGCGCCTGGCGCAGCTCCTGCTCGGAGGCGCGTAGCGCCTTCACGTCCAGCTTGCGTATGGTCTTGATGAAGCACGGCATGCGCGGGCCAGCGGTCGGGTCACGTACCAGCACCTTGTCGAACGGCGCCGAGACGCGGTTCATCCGGCTGGTCAGGCCGATGGCGGTCGCATACGACAGATCCTGGCAGGGACCATTCAATTCCAGCAGGTAGGCCTCGCTCGGACGCGTCCAGACCGCCAGCGCACTGTCGCCCAGCTCGGTCCAGCCATTGAGGCTGCCGAAGAACTGCATGTCCTTCTGCGGTGCGCCGGCGTGGGCACGATACAGCTCCAGCTTCTCGGCACTGCCCAGGCGGCCGGTGGTGGCACAGCCAGCCAGAGCCAGGCACAGCCCGGCGATCAACAGTGGTGTCTTCATGGCCATCTCCACGGGGGAACTGTGCCGATCATGCACCCGCCGGGGTGGTGCCGGCGCAACGGCCGGCAGCCTGGTTCAGGCCCTGCATCGAATCCGGTAGTCGCCAACCTTGGTTGGCGCTTGCCCGGCCGCTCAGACGTCGGCGTGGGCCAGCGCGTGCAGGCGCCCTTCGCGCAGCTCCAGCACCCGGTCCAGACGCCGTGCCAGCGAGCGGTCATGGGTCACCAGCACCAGGCTGGTATGCCGCGCACGGTTGAGCTCCAGCATCAGCTCGAACACGGTCGCAGCGGTGCGGTCATCCAGGTTGCCGGTCGGCTCGTCGCCCAGCACGCAGGCCGGGTGATTGACCAACGCGCGCGCCACCGCAGCACGCTGGCGTTCGCCACCGGACAGTTCGCCGGGCTTGTGGTCCAGGCGATGGCCGAGGCCGACCGATTCCAGCAGCGCAGTCGCACGCGTGCTGGCCTCGGCCACCGCGGTACCGGCCAGCATCACCGGCATCATCACGTTTTCCAGCGCGGTGAATTCCGGCAGCAGGTGGTGGAACTGATAGACGAAACCCAGCGCCTGGTTGCGCAGCAGGCCGCGCGAGGTGTCCGACAGCGCCGACATGCGCTGGCCGGTGACATAGACCTCGCCCGCAGTCGGCGTATCCAGCCCGCCCAGCAGGTGCAGCAGCGTGCTCTTGCCGGCACCGGAGGCACCGATGATCGCAACCGTCTCACCTGCAGTCACCGTCAGGTCCAGCCCGTCGAACACCGGTGTCTGCATGCGCCCTTCGGCGTAGGTCTTGCCCAGCCCTTCGGCACGGATCACTTCATCGCCGCGGTTGAAGACCTTATTCATAGCGCAGGGCCTCCGCCGGCTGGGTGCGTGCTGCCCGCCAGGCGGGATACAGAGTGGCCAGGAAGCTCATCAGCAGCGCGACCAGGGTGATCACCACGATGTCGCTGGTCTGCATGTCGGTCGGCAGGCCGGTGATGTAGTACACATCCTCCGGCAGCAGCTTGACGTTGAACACCGACTCGATGGCGCCGAGGATGCGTTCCAGGTTCAAGGTCAGGGTGATGCCGCCGATCAGGCCGGCAAGGGTGCCGAAGATGCCGATCAGCGAGCCCTGCACCATGAACACCTGCATCACCCCGCCCGGGGTCAGGCCGAGGGTGCGCAGGATCGCGATGTCGGCCTGCTTGTCGGTCACCAGCATCACCTGCGAGGACACCAGGTTGAACGCGCCCATGGCGATGATCAGCGAGAGCAGGATGCCCATCACCACTTTTTCCATGCGCARCGAGTGGTACAGGTTGGCGTTCTGCTGGGTCCAGTCGCTGACCCGATAGGCACCGCCGAGGTTCTGCGCCAGGTCCACGCCCACCTCCAGCGAGCGGTCCATGTCATGCAGTTTCAGGCGCACGCCGGTGGCGCCATCGGAACGCAGTACGCGCTCCAGGTCTTTCATGTTGGCAAAACCCACACCGCGATCGACCTCGTTGTAACCGGCCTCGAAGATGCCGCTGACGGTGAAGCGCTTCATCCGCGGCACCGCGCCCGCTGGCGTGCCCTGCACTTCCGCGAAGGTCACCAGCACCTGGTCACCGACGTCCACGCCCAGCCAGACGGCCAGTTCCTTGCCCAGCAACAGGTTGAAGCTGCCCGGGGTCAGGCTGCCGTAGCTGCCCTTGGTGACCTTCTTGTCGATCACCGACACCTTCGGTTCCAGTGCCGGGTCGATGCCCTGGATGATCGCACCCTGCACGCGCGGGCCGCTGATCATCGACTGGATCTCGATATACGGCGCAGCACCGGCCACGCGCGGATCCTTGTTGGCCACATCGACCACGCGCATCCAGTCCGGCATCGGTTCGCCGTCGCGGCTGATGGTGGTGTGCGCGGTCATCTGCAGCAGGCGGCTGCGGATTTCCTTCTGGAAACCGCTCATGACCGCCAATGTGGTGATCAGCACCGTCACCCCGAGCGCGATGCCCAGGATCGATGCCATCGAAATGAAGGAGATGAAGCCGTTGCGGCGCTTGGCGCGCAGATAGCGCAGGCCAATGGCCACGGGAATGGGTTTGAACATGCAGGCACGCCAGTCGATTCAGCCTATGGTGCCACCGACCGGGGCCGACGGGAAACGCTTCGTGCGGCCACGGCCAGTCGCAGTTCACGTCGTTGTGCGCGATCAAGCACGTCCGGCCAGAACAACAGGCGCCTGCGACGCCAGCCCTCGCGCCAGTGCAGCAGCAGCCAGGGCCCGCGCACCACCAGCCGCGGCTCGGCAATATCGCCGCCGTCCAGCCGCAGCAGCTCAGGCAGGGGCGGCAGCTGCAGCACGACAGGGCGCCGCCGCAGGCGCCAGGCCAGCTCAGCCAGGCCAAGCGCCCAGACCCCGATCAACGCCGGAAGCAGATGCGCGGACGGCAGATCCGAAGCATGCAGCAGCCACGGTGCGGCCAGCAGTACCGCCAGCTGGGCGCCGGCCTGCAGCCGCGACGGGCGCCACTCAAGGCTTGAGGGCGAGGATCCTGTGCATGAGGGGGACGGCGTGTGCATGCGGGCAGGCCTCGTAGCCCATGAACCAGCGCCACAACTTATCGTCCTCGCAATCGAGCAGGAACAGGAAAACCTCGCGGTCTTCGGTCGGCGCACTGCTCCATTCGCGGTCCAGGTAGCGACCGAACAACTGGTCCAGTTCGCGCATGCCGCGCCGGCAACGCCAGCGCAGCTTCTTCAGCAGGACTTCTTCATCCATTGTGTTTCTCCAGATACAGCAAAGCCACGCATGGCGTGGCTCTGCTGGGGTCATGCAACTACCCGGCACCGTATCAGGCGCGGCGTTCCATCATCAGCTTCTTGATCTCGGCGATCGCCAGCGCCGGGTTCAGGCCCTTCGGACAGGTCCGGGCGCAGTTCATGATGGTGTGGCAGCGGTACAGCTTGAACGGATCTTCCAGATCGTCCAGGCGCGCACCGGTGTCCTCGTCGCGCGAATCGATGATCCAGCGGTAGGCCTGCAGCAGGATCGCCGGGCCCAGGTAACGCTCGCCGTTCCACCAGTAGCTCGGGCAGCTGGTCGAGCAGCACGCGCACAGGATGCACTCGTACAGACCATCGAGCTTCTTGCGGTCTTCCGGCGACTGCAGACGCTCACGGTCCGGCGGTGCCGGGGTCTGGGTGCGGATCCACGGCTTGATCGAGGCGTACTGCGCGTAGAAGTGGGTCAGGTCCGGAACCAGATCCTTGACCACGTTCATGTGCGGCAGCGGGTAGATCGGCACTTCCTTCTTGCCGCAGTCCGAGATGGCTCGGGTGCAGGCCAGGGTGTTGGTGCCGTCGATGTTCATCGCGCACGAACCACAGATGCCTTCGCGGCACGAGCGGCGGAAGGTCAGGGTCGGGTCGACCTCGTTCTTGATCTTGATCAGCGCGTCCAGGACCATCGGGCCGCAGGCGTCCAGATCGACGTCATAGGTGTCGGTGCGCGGATTGCTGTCGTCGTCCGGACTCCAGCGGTAGATCTTGAAGGTGCGCACGTTCTTGCCGCCGGTCTTGGCGGGGAAGTGCTTGCCCTTCGTGATCTTGGAATTCTTGGGGAGTGAAAACTCGGCCATGGCTGCTCTCGTTGGCTCAGGCGGCCCGCGCCCGGGGGCGCGGATTGCATGTTAGGCGGGGTCGGATCAGTACACGCGCGGCTTCGGCGGCACCACGGACACGTCATCAGTCAACGTGTACATGTGCACCGGACGGTAGTCGAAGCTGCACTTGCCCTTCTCGTCCACGCTGACCAGGGTGTGCTTCTGCCAATTGACGTCGTCGCGGTCCGGGAAGTCCTCGTGCGCGTGTGCGCCGCGGCTTTCCTTGCGCTGCTCGGCCGAGTTGATCGTCGCCACTGCATTCAGCAGCAGGTTGTTCAGCTCGTAGGTCTCGATCAGGTCCGAGTTCCAGACCAGCGAACGGTCGGAGACCTTCACGTCCTGGAACGAGTCGAAGATCTTGTCCATCTTCTCGCAGCCTTCCTTCAGCGTCTGGCTGGTACGGAAGACCGCCGCGTCGGCCTGCATGGTGCGCTGCATGCGATCGCGGATGACCGAAGTCGGGGTATCGCCGTTGGCGTGACGCAGCTTGTCCAGCAGGCCCAGCGCCTTGTCGCAGGCGTCGGCCGGCAGGGTCTTGTGCGCCGCGCCCGGGGTGATCGTCGCCGCGCAACGGTTGGCCACCGCACGCCCGAACACCACCAGGTCCAGCAGCGAATTCGAACCCAGGCGGTTGGCACCGTGCACCGAAACGCAGGCCGCTTCGCCGATGGCGTACAGGCCCGGCACGACCGCATCGGGGTTCTCGCCGTCCTTGCGCACCACTTCACCGTGGTAGTTGGTCGGGATGCCGCCCATGTTGTAGTGCACGGTCGGAATCACCGGGATCGGCTGCTTGTGCACGTCGACGCCGGCGAAGATGCGCGCGCTCTCGGCGATGCCCGGCAGCTTGTCGTCGATCACGCCCGGGCCGAGGTGGGTCAGGTCGAGCAGGATGTGGTCCTTGTGCTCGCCCACGCCACGGCCTTCGCGGATCTCGATGGTCATCGAACGGCTGACCACGTCGCGCGAAGCCAGGTCCTTGTAGTGCGGTGCGTAACGCTCCATGAAGCGCTCGCCGCTGCTGTTGCGCAGGATGCCGCCTTCACCGCGGACACCCTCGGTGATCAGGCAGCCGGCGCCGTAGATGCCGGTCGGATGGAACTGCACGAACTCCATGTCCTGCATGGCGATGCCGGCGCGCATGGCCAGGCCGCCACCGTCGCCGGTGCAGGTGTGCGCCGAGGTGGCGCTGAAGTAGGCGCGGCCGTAGCCGCCGGTGGCCAGCACCACGCCCTGGGCGCGGAACAGGTGCAGCGTGCCGTCGGACATGTCCAGCGCCAGCACACCACGGCAGGCGCCTTCGTCATCGAAGATCAGGTCGAGTGCGAAGTACTCGATCATGAAGCGTGCGTCGTGCTTCAGCGACTGCTGGTACAGCGTGTGCAGCATCGCGTGGCCGGTACGGTCGGCCGCCGCGCAGGTACGCTGCGCCGCCGGGCCTTCGCCGTACTGGGTGGTCATGCCACCGAACGGACGCTGGTAGATCTTGCCTTCCGCGGTGCGGCTGAACGGCACGCCGTAGTGCTCGAGCTCGATGATCGCCGGAATCGCTTCACGGCACATGWAYTCGATGGCGTCCTGGTCGCCCAGCCARTCCGAMCCCTTGAYGGTGTCGAASAWGTGSYARCGCCAGTCGTCCTSGCCCATGTTGCCGAGSSYGGCSGAGATRCCGCCCTGGGCSGCMACGGTGTGCGAACGGGTCGGGAAGACCTTGGTCAGGCACACGGTCTGCAGGCCCTTGGCGGCCAGGCCGAACGTGGCACGCAGGCCGGCGCCGCCGGCGCCCACCACGACCATGTCGTACTTGTGTTCGGTAATCTTGTAAGCGGACATCTAGTCTGGATTCCTGTCTTGGCGCCTGGGCTCAGGCAACGCCGAGGGCGATGCGGCCCACCGCAAACACACTGACGATCATGCCGAGCACGGCAACGAACTTCACCGCGGTCTGCAGCACCAGGGCCAGCAGCGATTCGTGGATGTAGTCCTCCAGCACGACCTGCAGGCCGAGCTGGGCATGCCAGAACATGGCGATCAGCAGGCCGATCAGCGGAACGGCGTTCCACGGCTTGGCGATCGCGGCGGTGGCGGTCACGTAATCCGAGCCCAGCAGGCCCAGCACGAACACCAGGAACCAGATGCCCAGCACCACCAGCGCGGCGGCGGTCAGGCGCTGATGCACGAAGTGCTCGGTGCCGGTCTTGGCCGAACCGAGACCGCGCACGCCCTTCAACGGGGTACGGAACTTGCTCATGCGGCACCTCCGAACAGCACATAGGCCCACACGGCCAGGGTGATCAGCAGGCTGCCGATCACCGACATCCAGCTGCTGCGGATGAAGGTGGCAATGCGGAATCCGATCGCGAAGTCCTGCACGATATGGCGGATGCCATTGCACAGGTGATAGGCGAACGACCATGTCCACGCGAACAGGAACACGCGGCCATACCAGGCCCCGGCATGGCCGGTGAAGCAGTTCCAGGATTCGGGCCCCATCATCAGAGCCAACAGGCCTCCGGCGATGATGAGGGCACCAACAGACAGAAAGACGCCAGTGGCTCGATGCAGGATCGAGGTGGCCATCTGAATCTGCCAGCGATACACCTGAAGGTGCGGAGAAAGGGGACGTTGTCTGGTCGCCATTCGCTGGGCTCGTTG
>NZ_JBFTNR010000155.1:0-6809 GCF_056665995.1 Stenotrophomonas sp. 05L44_2 | reverse complement strand
GGACGTACTTGCGCCGTCCCCCGCAACCTGAGCCACCCCGCCATCCCACGGATAGCGAGCTTTTGCTGTTGACGTTGACGTTGCCCTGGCTTCGGCGGGTGCAGGGCGCAGCCCTGCCGAACCACACCCCTCAGTAACGAGGACGGCCTTCTTCCAGCACCTGGCGCAGGAACGGCACGGTAATCCGCCGCTTCGCCGCCAGCGATTCGCGATCCAGCCAGTCCAGCAACGTGATCAGACCACCCAGCTCGCGACCGGTGTGCGACAGCAGCCACTCGATGGCGGCCTCGTCGATCGCCAGCCCTCTGCGCAGCGCGCGCTCGCGCAACACCGCCGCGCGGCCTTCCTCGTCCAGCGGCTGCAACAGCACGCGCACGCATTGGCCCAGGCGCGAACGCAGGTCCGGCAGCACCAGGCCCAGTTCGCCCGGCGACTTCTGTGCGGTGTACAACACCGTCACGTCGGCAGCGCGCGCGCGGTTGTGGAAATCGAACAGCGCGATTTCATCCTCACGATTGCCTGCCACCGCATCCAGGCCATCCAGCGCCACCAGCTCGCGCTGCTCAAGCCCTTCCAGCGCCACCCGCACCCGGCCGACCACGCTGGCCAGCGGCACATAGGTCGGCAGGCGCCCGGCCTGCTCGGCGCTGGAGCACATCGCCAGCGCCTGGTGGGTCTTGCCGGTGCCGGCCGCGCCTTCCAGGTACACCCAGTCGTGGCTGGCCCCCACCGCGATGGCATGCAGCTGCGCCAGCGCGCCGTCCGGCGCGCCGATGAAGCTTTCCAGCCGCTGGTCCCGCGGGTAATGCAGGGCCAGCGGAAGTTGCGGCACACCAATCACTTCAGTTCCGGACCCTTGTCATTGCCAGGCACGATGATATGGGGCTGGTCGATCACACCATCAAGCACGATCGCGGGCTTCTCGCCGGCGTATAGCTCACTCTGGCGGTAACGCTGGTGCGCATAGCGCAACAGCACATTGCTGACCGCCGCCACCGGCAGCGCCAGCAGCATGCCCAGGAAGCCGAACAGCTGGCCGCCTGCCATCACCGCGAAGATCACCGCCACCGGGTGCAGGCCGATCTTGTCGCCGACGATGCGCGGGGTCAGCACGTAGCTCTCCAGCAGCTGGCCAACGGTGAACACCACGCCCACCAGAATCAGCAGTTTCAGGTCGAACCCCTGCGCCTGTACCAGCGCAGCCACGATCGCCATCAGGATGCCGGTGGTCGCGCCCAGGTAGGGAATGAAGCTGATCAGGCCGGCGATCAGGCCGATCAGCAGGCCCAGCTTGAGCCCGACCAGCGACAGGCCACCGGCGTAGATCACGCCCAGCGCCAGCATCACCAGGAACTGCCCGCGGATGAAGGCGCCGAGCACCTCGTTGGATTCACGTGCCAGGGTGGTGATCGTGCCGATCTGGTTGCGCGGGATCACCGATGCCACGCGTTCGACCAGCTTGTCCCAGTCACGCAGGAAGTAGAACGCCAGGATCGGCAGCAGCAACAGGTTGACCACCCAGGTCACCACCGTGAAGCCCGAGCGCGATACGTAGCCCATGAAGGTCGTGGCGAACCCGCCGGCCTGCTGCCAATGGCTGCGCACCCATTCGATCACACGGTCCGGATCCATCCACTGCATCACTTCCAGCCCGGTCTTCTGCTCGAACCAGGGAATGCCCTTCTCCATCAGCCAGGCCTGCGCCTGCGGGGCCGCGGCGATCAGGGTGCTGATCTGGCGCTCGATCATCGGCACCAGCACCAGCAGCAGCGCGACGATCACCAGCACCATTGCCACGAACACCAGCACCACGCCGGTCATGCGCGAGCGGCCGGTGTCCTCGATGCGGTCCACCAGCGGATCGCCCAGCCAGGCCAGCGCCAGCGCCAGCACGAACGGCGTCAGGATCGGCGCCAGCAGCCACACGACCCAGCCGATCAGGCCGGCCAGCAGGATGAACTTCAGCCGCCGCAGGAACTGCGCGATTTCCGCTTCCGGGGACAGGATCATCGCAGGCGGTACTCATTGCTGACCGGCGCCGGTGCCGGTGCACCGGTCGTATCGTCGATCGGCGTCGGCAGGGCCGGCAGTGTCGCCGACGGCACCAGCACGCCGTTGTCGCCGAGCATGCGGTTGAAGCCGGCCAGGCCGGTGGTCATTTCCAGATTCAGTTCCAGGTGGTCGGCGGTCGCGCGCAGCGGGGTGACGTTGCGCACCACCGCAACTTCACGCAGGCCGGCGGCCARGCGCAGGTATTCGTCGGCGCTGTTGATGCCGGTCACCACCACGCGGTAGGTGCCCGCCTGGCCGGTGGCCGCACCGGCCTTTGCATAACGCTTGACCAGCGCGTCGGCAGCGCCATCGGCACCGGCGGCCATCGCGCGCATGGCGTTGGCGTCCTTGCTGGTCCACTTGTTCAGTTCCCGGCCGTTGTCGACGAACACCCAGTCCGCCTGCCAGCCGCCATTGGCGCGGTARAGCTTGCCGATCAGCTGCATCGGCGGCGAATAGCGCGACGAGGCCCGCGCGACTGCGGCGCTGTCCTGGCGCCAGATGGCACCGGCCAGGGCCTGCTCGGCGGCGCCACCACTGGGCAGGCCGAGCTTGTAGCCGCGCTCGATGGCCCGGCTCAGCAGCGGCCGCGCAGCGTTGGCCTGCTGCACGCTGACCAGGCGCGGACCACTGCCGTCGTCGACGGCCAGCCACAGCACCGGCTTCGGCCGGGGCTGAGGCCACAGCGGAAGGCCCAGGGCCGACACCAGCCCGTCCACGTCATCCTCGCGGAAGCGCGCGACCAGCAGGGTACGGAAGCTCGGCGCACCGCTGGCGCCCACGCTCTGGTCCTGCTTGTAGTCGTAGCTGGCAACGTAGTCCTTGGCATTGCGCAACGCCTGCGCCACGCCGGGGCGCGACATGACGCTGCGATCGCCGGACAATTTGCCCAGTACAACGCTCAACGCGCGGGCAAGTGCACCGTTGCGGTCAGCCTCGGCTTGGCTGTTGACGGGCACTTCGGCCTCGTACGCACCACTGGCAGTGGCAACATCCCCCTCGGTTCGCATGCCGCTCTGGGCCATCGTGGCCACCGGCAGGCACAGCGCAAGGAGCAGGGTCAAAAACAGGCTGCGGCGCATCAGGACATCCATTGGCTCGACGTATCCGGGGGGAATTGTTGCCCGAATACGGCCTTTGCGCCAATGCGGCCTGTTAAAATCGGCGATTCAACCCCTGCCAGCGCCGACGCCCGTGACCAACAGCCCGTCTTCCGCCCCTTCTCCTCTCACCTACCGTGACGCGGGTGTCGACATCGACGCCGGCAACGAACTGGTCGAGCGGATCAAGCCCCTGGTCAAGCGCAGCTTCCGTCCGGAGGYGATGGGCGGCCTGGGTGGCTTCGGCGCCCTGTTCGACCTGTCCAACAAGTACCGCGAGCCGGTGCTGGTGTCGGGCACCGACGGCGTCGGCACCAAGCTGAAGCTGGCCCACCAGCTGAACCGCCACGATACGATCGGCATCGACCTGGTCGCCATGTGCGTGAACGACGTGCTGGTGCAGGGCGCCGAGCCCTTGTTCTTCCTGGACTACTTCGCCACCGGCAAGCTGGACATCGACACCGCCGCCGCGGTCGTGGGCGGCATCGCCAATGGCTGTACCGAGGCCGGCTGCGCCCTGATCGGCGGCGAAACCGCCGAGATGCCCGACATGTACGCGCCGGGCGAGTACGACCTGGCCGGCTTCACCGTCGCGGCCGTCGAAAAGAGCGAACTGAAGGACGGCGCCAATGTCACCGCCGGCGACGTGCTGATCGGCATCGCCTCGTCCGGCCCGCACTCCAACGGCTATTCGCTGGTCCGTCGCATCTATGACCGCGCCGGCCGCCCGGCCGAGCTGGAACTGGAAGGCGGGGTCAAGCTGGTCGATGCGCTGATGGCCCCCACCCGCCTGTACGTCAAGCCGATCCTGTCGCTGCTGAAGTCGCACGGCGATGCCATCCACGGCATGGCCCACATCACCGGTGGCGGCCTGACCGAGAACATCATCCGCGTGGTGCCCGAAGGCCTCGGCCTGGACATCCAGGCCTCGTCGTGGACCCTGCCGCCGGTGTTCCAGTGGCTGCAGAAGGAAGGCGCGGTGGCAGACAGCGAGATGTGGCGCACCTTCAACTGCGGCATCGGCTTCGTGCTGATCGTCGCTGCCGACCAGCTCGAGGCCGTATCCGCTGCGGTCAAGGCGGAAGGCCTGGAGCACTGGACGATCGGCCAAGTGGTCACCGCCCAGGGCGGCGAACGCGTCCACATCGCCTGATCCACTGGACAAAGGAACCCGCATGGACGCACCTCCTCCCTTGTCGACGCCGCCGGCTCCGCCGGTGCTGCCGCCGAACCCGGCCGTGCCGGTGTTCGGCCCGCAGGACGCCACCCAGCTACGCCAGCTGGCGATCGGCCACTATGTGGTCGCTGGCCTGATGGCGGTGTTCTCGCTGGTCTTCGTGCTGCACATCGTGCTGGGCATCGCCATGCTGTCCGGCTCGCTGCCGATGAAATCCGGCGGTGAACCGTCATCGCCGGAAGAGCAGCAGTTCGTCGGCTGGCTGTTCACCGTGATGGGCGTCTGCATCGTGCTCGGCGGGCTGACCCTGGCAGGCTTCGTGGCCTATGCCGGCCGCTGCCTGTCACGGCAGCGCCGCTACCTGCTGTGCATGATCGTGGCGGGGCTGGCGTGCCTGTTCACCCCCATCGGCACCATCCTCGGCGTGTTCACCCTGGTCGTGCTGCTGCGCCCGCAGGTGAAAGCCGCCTTCGCTGGCCAGGCGGGTGTGGCATGAGCGATGGCATGAACCCCCCGCCGCTGCCACGGCAGACCCTGGCCGACCTGCAGACCGCAAGCCACCTGCACAACCTGAAGATCCTGTTCTACGCGCTGGCCGGCTTCCATTGGCTGGCAGCGCTGGTCTTCCTCGGCTTTGTCGGCATCGTCGCCTTCGAACGCGGAATGGACGACGGCGCGGTGCTGGCGACGGTGTACGGCGCGGTGTCGCTGCTGGCCATCGGCTTGGGCTTCCTGCAGCTGCGCACCGCGCGGCTGCTTGGCCAGCGCAGCCATCTGGCCTGGTGTCGCGGCGCGGCCTGGGCAGCGGTGATGGCCGGCCCACTGGGCATGGCCCTGACCGCCTACGCGGTGTATTTCCTGCGCAAGCCGGAGATCGCCGCCCTGTTCGACCGCGGCGACCACGTCAGCGTCTGAGCTGGCAAGCGCATGTTCCGTCTCTTCTGCTGATCGCCCCGACATGTCCACGCCCGCTGCCTCCACGCTCGCCCGCAACCGCGCCACCCACTCCCTGTCGGCACCGAAGAAGGCCGCACTGGTCGCGGTGCTGGGCATCTTCGCCGCCACCTGGATCCATCCGCTGTGGCCGCTCGAGCAGACCCTGCACAGTTCGCTGACGGTGATCGGCCTGCTGGCCCTGTGGTGGGTGGACCGGCGCTGGCAGCTGGGCAACGGCGCGTTCATCGCCATCTGCGGCTTCATCGCCATCCACTGCGTGGCCGCGCGCTGGCTGTACTCCAACGTCCCGTATGACGCATGGCTGCAGTCGCTGCTCGGGTGGTCGCCGGACGCCGCCTTTGGCTGGCAGCGCAACCACTTCGATCGCCTGATCCACTTCCTCTATGGCGTCTGCTTCACCCCCGCATTGCTGCAGCTGGCGCGACATTCCTGGCCTGCGCTGCGCATCGGCCAGGCATTCACCCTGGCGGTGATGGCGGTGATGTGTTCCAGCCTGGTGTATGAGTGGCTGGAATGGGGCATCGCCCTTGCCCTGTCGCCGGAAGCGGCCGAGGCCTACAACGGCCAGCAGGGCGACATGTGGGACGCGCATGCGGACATGCTGCTGGCGACCCTGGGCAGCCTGTTGCTGTGGCCGCTGGTACGCCGGAGCGTGGTGCGATGAGCATCCGCCGAATCGCCGTGCTGGCATCCGGGCGCGGCAGCAACCTGCAGGCCATTGTCGACGCCATCGCGGCAGGGCGACTACAGGCCGAGATTGTCGGCGTGTTCTCCGATCGTCCCGATGCGACCGCCCTGGAGCGGGTGGCAACGGATCGGCGCTGGGGGCATGCGCCGAAGGAATTCAGCAACCGCGCCGCCTACGAGCAGGCGCTGGGTGATGCGCTGGCAGCATCCACGCCGGACTGGATCGTCTGCGCCGGCTACATGCGCATTCTGGGCGCCGATTTCGTACAGCGGTTCACTGGCCGCCTGGTCAACATCCACCCCTCGCTGCTGCCGTTGCACAAGGGCCTGCACACCCATGCACGGGCGCTTGAGGCCGGCGATAGCGAGCACGGCGCCAGCGTGCACCTGGTGGTGCCGGAACTGGATGCCGGCGCGGTGCTGGCGCAGGCCCGGGTTCCGGTGCTTGCCGGCGACGATGCGCAGACCCTGGCCGAACGCGTGCTTGCGGTGGAGCATCCGCTGCTGATCGCCACCCTGGAACTGCTCTGTGCAGGCCGCCTGGCTGAACGGGAAGGCCGGCCGATGTTCGACGGTCACCCCCTGTTTAGCCCCTTGGCTCTAGATTCCGCCGGAAACCTGAACCGGTAACGCCCGTGCACACGCCCCGCTGACTGCGGGGCTGGCATCCTGCTCCCCTCCTGCGGTTCCTGTCGGCCATGAAGACCACGTCCCTGCTGCGTACAACTCTGCTGCTGCCGCTTGCCGTCCTCGCCTGTGCGGGCTGGGGCCAGGCAACAGCGCCCGCTGCGCAGGCAACTGCGGAGGTGGCGCCGCCGGTGTTGCCTGCACTGGCC
>NZ_JBFTNR010000154.1:0-7840 GCF_056665995.1 Stenotrophomonas sp. 05L44_2 | reverse complement strand
GAACAGGACGAGGACCTGCCGACCCTGGCCCGGCGCATCCTGCAGGCGGTGGGTAGCGGCCCGCTGCTGCCGGACCACGAGCTGCAGGTGAGCGCCAGCATCGGCATCGCGATCTGCCCCGACCATGCCGCCAGCGAACGCCAGCTGATGGCCTTCGCCGATGCAGCGATGTACCAGGCCAAGGAATCGGGCCGCAATGCGTTCGTGCTGTTCGCCGACTGGATGAACGACAGCGCCGAGCAGCAGTTCCGCCTGCTGGCCGACCTGCGCCGGGCAATCGGCAGCGAACAGCTGTTCCTGCATTACCAGCCGAAGATCCGCGTGGCTACGCAGAAGGTGGCCGGTGCCGAAGCACTCATCCGCTGGCGTCATCCGGAACAGGGCCTGATTCCGCCGGACCGCTTCATCCGCCTGGCCGAGCGCAGTGGCGCGATCAACGAGATCGGCCGCTGGGCGCTGGACCAGGCCTGCCAGCAGCTGCGCCACTGGCACGATGCCGGCCATGAAAGCTGGACGATGTCGGTGAACCTGTCACCGGTGCAGTTCAGTTCGCCGCACCTGCTGCAGGACGTGCGCGAGGTGATCGAGCGCTACGCGATCGCCCCGCGCAACCTGGTGCTGGAGATCACCGAAAGCACGGTGATGCGCGATACCGATACCAGCCTGCGCCTGCTGCAGAGTTTCTCCGCCCTGGGCGTGGGCATCTCGATCGATGATTTCGGYACCGGYTACTCSAGCYTGCTGTACCTCAAGCGCCTGCCGGCCACCGAAATCAAGATCGACCACGCGTTCGTGCGCGACCTTGAGCACAGCGCCGAGGACGTGGTGATCGTCTCGGCAATCGTGGCGCTGGGCCACGCGCTGGACATGGACATCGTGGCCGAGGGCGTGGAGACCGCCGCGCAGCGCGCCTACCTGGAGCGCCTCGGCTGCGACTACCTGCAGGGCTTCCTGCTGGGCCGGCCAGTGGACGCGGCCCGCTTCATGCAGCTGCACGACCTGCCGCGGCGCCCCCCCCGCTACCGGTACCTGCTCCGGCAGGCGCCAACTGCGGTTGGCACATGCACCCGTAACGGAACGAATCTTGCACGCACTCCGGCATCCCCTGCTGCAGTGCCTGTGATGTCCGAGAACGAATCCGCCGGCGAAAAAACCGAACAACCGACAGAAAAACGCCTGCGCGACGCCCGCGAACAGGGCAACCTGCCGCGCTCGCGTGAACTGGGCACGGCCGCCGTGTTCGGCGCCGGGGTGATCGCGGTGATGGCCATGAGCGGCTCGATGGCCAGCGGCGCCAGCGCCTGGATGCGCCATGCGCTCAGCCCCGAACAGAGCCTGCGCCAGCACCCGAAGGCGCTGTTCGGCCACTTCGGCGACCTGCTGCTGCAGCTGATGTGGGTGATCGCCCCGCTGGTGCTGGTCTGCCTGCTGGCCAGTTTCCTGGCGCCGGTGGTGATGGGCGGCCTGCGCTGGTCGGCCAAGGCGATGATGCCTGACATCAACCGCATGAACCCGATGAGCGGGCTCAAGCGCCTGTACGGCCCCGAAGCCATCGCCGAGTTCATCAAGTCGCTGCTGCGGGTGGCCTTCGTCGGCGTCGCCGCCGGCATGGTGGTCTGGACCAGCTTCAACACCCTGCGCGGGCTGATCCACCAGCCGCTGGAAACGGCCATCGGCGACGGACTGGGCTTCACCCTGCGGCTGCTGCTGGCCACCGCCGGGGCGATGCTGGTGCTGGCCGCCATCGACGCGCCGTACCAGCGCTGGAACTGGATGCGCAAGCTGAAGATGACCCGCGAGGAGCTGCGCCGGGAGATGAAGGAAAGCGAAGGCAGCCCGGAAGTGAAGGGCCGCATCCGCCAGCTGCAGCAGCAGATGGCCAACCGCCGGATGATGGAGGCGGTCCCCACTGCCGACGTGGTGGTGGTCAACCCCACCCACTACGCGGTGGCCCTGAAGTACGAAGGCGGGGCCATGAATGCCCCCACCGTGGTCGCCCTGGGCGTGGATGAAACCGCCCTGCGCATCCGTGAAGTGGCCGACGGCAACAAGGTCGCCATCGTCTCTGCCCCGCCTTTGGCACGCGCCTTGTATCGGGAAGGCCAACTCGGCAAGGAAATCCCCGTGAGACTGTATTCAGCCGTCGCCCAGGTCCTCTCTTACGTCTACCAGCTGCGCAGCTGGCGGACCGGCCCGATGCCGTCCACGCCGCACATCCAGGTTGATGAGTTCGGCAACGGGGGCCGTCCATGAGCGCCCAGGCATCCAGCTTCAATACCCGCCGCGCGCTTGAAATGATCCGCCAGGGCCTTGGCGCACCGCTGATCGTGCTCGCCCTGCTGGCCATGGTCGTGGTGCCGCTGGCCGCGCCGGTGCTCGATGCGCTGTTCACCTTCAACATCGCCATCTCGCTGATGGTGCTGCTGGCGGTGGTCTACGTGAAGCGCCCGCTGGACTTCACCATCTTCCCGATCGTGCTGCTGATCACCACCATGCTGCGGCTGGCGCTGAACGTGGCCTCCACCCGCGTSATCCTGCTCAACGGCCAGAACGGCCACGAAGCGGCCGGCAAGGTGATCGCCGCATTCGGTGAGTTCGTGATCGGCGGCAACTACGCCGTCGGCATCGTGGTGTTCGCGATCCTGACCATCATCAATTTCGTGGTCATCACCAAGGGCGCCGGCCGCGTCTCGGAAGTGACCGCGCGCTTCATCCTCGACGCCATGCCCGGCAAGCAGATGGCGATCGACGCCGACCTCAACGCCGGTTTGCTGACGCGCGAGGAAGCCAAGCTGCGCCGCGAGGAAGTACGCGAGGAAGCCGACTTCTACGGTGCGATGGACGGTGCCAGCAAGTTCATCCGCGGCGACGCGATCGCCGGCATCCTGATCCTGTTCATCAACATGCTGGGCGGCCTGGCCGTGGGCGTGCTGCAGCATGGCATGCCCTTCGGCGATGCCGCCGCCACCTACACCCTGCTGTCGATCGGTGACGGTCTGGTGGCGCAGCTGCCGGCGCTGCTGGTCTCCAGCGCGGTGGCGATGCTGGTTACCCGTGCCTCGCGCTCGCAGGACATGGCGCAGGCGATGACCGGCCAGGTGTTTGGCCAGTACCGTGCGCTGGCCATCACCGCCGGCATCCTCGGCGTGGTCGGCCTGGTGCCGGGCATGCCCAACGTCGCTTTCCTGACGCTGGCGGCCATCCTCGGCTTCATCGCCTGGAAGGTGTACCGCAAGGGCCTGGTGCCGGCGCAGGCCGACACCGCTGCAGGCGACGCCAACGCACTGAACGCGCTGGGCCGCCCCGCTGCCCCCGCACCTACTGCGGAACTGAGCTGGGACGAGCTGCGCCCGGTCGAYCCGCTGGGCCTGGAAGTGGGCTAYCGRYTGATTYCGCTGGTGGACARSAACCAGGGCGGCGARCTGATGSCGCGSATCAAGGGSGTGCGSCGCAAGCTSACCCASGACRTCGGCTTCCTGATTCCSTCGGTSCACATCCGCGACAACCTGGAACTGCCGGCCAACGGCTACCGGGTACTGGTGCACGGCGTGCCGGTGGCCACTGCCGAGATCCATCCCGACCGCGAACTGGCGCTGGACCCGGGCAGTGCCCTCGGTCCGCTGGAAGGCATCGCCGGCAAGGACCCGGCCTTCGGACTGGACGCGACCTGGATCCAGCCACACCAGCGCGCCCAGGCCGAAACCCTGGGCTATACCGTGGTCGACCCGGCCACGGTGGTGGCCACCCACCTTTCGCACCTGATCCGCGAGYACGCACCGGAACTGCTCGGCCACGAGGAAGTGCAGCACCTGCTGGCCAACCTGGCCAAGAGCGCGCCCAAGCTCGTCGAAGATCTGACGCCGAAGGCGCTGCCGCTGTCGGCGGTGGTGCGCGTGCTGCAGAACCTGCTGGTCGAGCGCATTCCGATCCGCCAGCTGCGCAAGATCGCCGAAGCACTGGTCGAACACGCCCCGCACAGCCAGGACCCGGCCACGCTGACCGCCGCCGTGCGCACCGCACTGGGCCGCTTCATCGTGCAGGAGATCGCCGGAATGTCGGCGGAGCTGCCGGTGTTCACCCTCAACCCGCAATTGGAACGTGTCTTGCAGGAGTCCACGCAGGGCAACGGCGCCGCGCTGGAACCCGGACTCGCTGAGCGACTGCACCAGAGCCTGGCCGAATGTGTCAGCAAGCAGGAAGCCCGCAACGAGCCCGCGGTGGTGCTGGTACCTGGCCCGGTGCGAGCCGCGCTGGCCCGCCTGGTCCGCCACAGCGTTCCGTCGCTGTCGGTCCTGGCCTACAGCGAGGTGCCGGAGGACAAGCGCCTGAAGCTGGTCGGAACGATCAGCTGACGCCGCCCTGCAACGCGCCAGAAAACAGACACCACTTTCAAACACCCGCAACAGACAGATTCCAAGGGGAACCCGAACCGTGCAGACCACCGACCATCCGCGTTCTCCGACCGCCACTCCGCCGACTTCGTCCCGTGACCACAGCATGAAAATCAAACGATTCGTCGCCGCCGACATGCGCTCGGCCATGAACCTGGTGCGCAAGGAACATGGTCCTGATGCCGTGATCCTGTCCAACCGCCGGATCGAGGAAGGCATCGAGATCGTGGCCGCCGCCAACTACGATGAGAGCGCCGTGCAGCGCGCCCTGGAAGCGTCGCGCCGCGACGTGGCACCGCCGCCCGCGCCGAAGCCGCGCAGCGCCGCCGACGCAGTGATCGCCGCGGTCACCCGCCGTCGCAGCGGCACCCCGGCACCGGAGCCGGTGGCCGCCACCACCTCGGCCGTTGCCGCCCTCGCCCGCGCCGCCGTCGGCGCGACCGGCCGCACCCTGGACAGCGCCGACGAGATCGTGCCGACGCGTGGCAGCACCGGTTTCGCCGCCACCCTGGCGCGCGCCGCCGTCAATGAATCGACGCTGCCGGAACAGATCTTCGCCCCGTTCGCCGACGCCATCGTGGCGCCCTCACCCTCGCCTGCGGCAGCCGCGCCGGTGAACCGCGCCCGCTTCCAGATCGACCCGCCGCTGGAAGACAGCGCGCAGCTGCCGGCAGTGACGCCGCCGCCGTTGCCGGTTGCCCTCCAGGCCACCACGGCACCCGAAGACCAAGCCTCACACGCGCAGGTTGCCGTGCAGCCGACCGAGGCTGCACCGGCACCGATGCCGGCGCTGGCGCCAGCACCCGCGCTGACCCTGGTCGCCGATGACGCCGAGATCCGCCACCTGCGCCAGGAAGTGGCCGGCATGCGCCAGGTGATCGAGCGCGAGATGAACCGCTTCACCGACGAGCGCCTGCGCGGCAGCCCGGTGCGTGCCACCGCGCTGGACCTGATGGACGAGTACGGCTTCGATGCCGGCATCGCCCGCGACGTGGCCATGCAGATCCCGCTTGAAACCGAAGCGCATCGCGGCCGCGGCCTGATGCTGGGGCTGATCTCGCGCAAGCTGCCGATCGCCCCGGTCGATCCGCTGGAGGAAGGCGGTGTGATCGCCCTGGTCGGCCCGACCGGCGCCGGCAAGACCACCACCATCGCCAAGCTGGCCTCGCGCTTCGCCGAAGCCCATGCCGCCCGCGACGTCGCCCTGGTCACCACCGATACGATGCGCATCGGCGCCCGCGAACAGCTGTACGGCTACGGCCGCCAGCTCGGCATCGCCGTGCACGAGGCCAACAGCGGCACCGACCTGGACCAGCTGCTGGAACGCCTGAAGGACTACAAGCTGGTGCTGATCGACACCGCCGGCCTGGGCCCGCGCGACCGTGCGCTGGCCGCCCAGCTGCAGTGGCTGCGCGCCGCCCRCCAGGTCCGCACCCTGCTGGTACTGCCGGCCAACACCAGCTTCGGCGACATGGACGAGGTGGTCCGCCGCTTCGGCGCGGCCAACCTGCAGGGCCTGGTGCTGAGCAAGCTGGACGAGACCGGCCGCTTCGGCAACGCCCTGTCGGTGGCGGTGGACCACAAGCTGCCGATCACCTGGGTGACCGATGGCCAGGACGTCCCGGACGACCTGCACCGGGCCAGTGCAGCCAATCTTGTACTTCGCCTTGAAGATTTGCGCCGCGCGGCCGATATGCCCTGCAACCCGGAGTTGAACCATGCCGTCGCGTGAGTACGCCAAGCTGACCACCACCTTCCCGCTGACGGCGACCCGCAGCGAGCCGCTCGGCCCTGTGCGCACGATTGCCGTGACCGGCGGCAAGGGCGGCGTCGGCAAGACCAACGTATCGGCCAACCTGGCCGTGGCGCTTGCGGGAATGGGCAAACGCACCCTGTTGCTGGACGCCGACCTGGGCCTGGCCAACATCGACGTGATCCTGGGCCTGAGCCCCACCAACACCCTGGCCGACCTGGTCGCTGGCCGCTGCAGCCTGGATGACGTGATCATCGAAGGCCCGAACGGCGTGCTGGTGGTACCGGCTGCGTCCGGCCGCCGGCACATGGCCGAGCTGGCCCCGGCCGAGCATGTCGGCCTGGTCAACGTGTTCTCCGAGCTGGAGCGCGAGCTGGACATCATGGTGGTGGACACCGCCGCCGGCATCACCGATGGCGTGCTGACCTTCTGCCAGGCCGCGCAGGACACCGTGGTGGTGGTCTGCGATGAACCGGCCTCGATCACCGACGCCTATGCGCTGATCAAGGTGCTGTCGCGCGAACGTGGCGTGGACCGCATCCAGGTGGTGGCCAACATGGTGCGCGACCCCAACGAAGGCCGCGTGCTGTACGAGAAGCTGACCCGCGTCTGCGAGAAATTCCTCGCCGATGTCTCGCTGAACTACCTGGGCTGCGTGCCGCAGGACGACTGGCTGCGCCTGTCGGTGCAGCGCCAGCAGCCGGTGGTGAAGGCCTATCCGTCCAGCCCGTCGGCACTGGCGATCACCGAGATCGCCCGCCGCACCGCCCGCTGGCAGGCACCGACCGAGCCGCGCGGCGGCGTCGAGTTCTTCCTCGAACGCATCATCAAGCAGCGTGGGGTGGCCGCATGAAAGGCGCCGCCCAGTACAGAGAGGTCCAGCGCACGGCGGCCAACGAGGTCATCGCCCAGCACTCAGACCTGGTGCGGCGCATCGCCCACCATCTGGCCGCACGCCTGCCGGCCAGCGTTGAGGTGGACGACCTGATCCAGGCCGGCATGATGGGCCTGATCGAAGCCTCGCGCAGCTACGACGCCGACCAGGGTGCTTCGTTCGAGACCTACGCCTCGATCCGCATCCGCGGTTCGATGATCGATGAGATCCGTCGTGGCGACTGGGTACCGCGTTCGGTACACCGCCGTGCACGTGACGCTGCGGCCACCATCCGCCGCCTGGAGCAGAGCACCGGCCGCGCCGCCAGTGCCACCGAAGTGGCCGCCGCGATGGAGATGCCGCTGCCCGAGTACCTGCGCCTGATGGAGGACGCCTCGCGCGGCCAGGTACTGAGCCTGGAGTCGCGCATTGAAGACCAGGGCGAGCTGGACACCGTCGCCCAGGGCGGCCCGACCCCGCAGCAGGTACTGGAACGTGGCGAGTTCGGCCGCGAGCTGGGCAATGYCATCGGCCACCTGCCCGAGCGCGAACAGCTGGTGCTGTCGCTCTACTACGAGCAGGAACTGAACCTGAAAGAGATCGGCGCAGTGCTCGGCGTGAGCGAGTCGCGGGTCTGCCAGATCCACGGCCAGGCGGTCCTGCGCCTGCGTGGCCGACTGAAGATTTTCGAGGCGGCCGACGCCGGCCTCGAGAGCTGATCAACAAAGGAACTCTGCTTTGAACAAGAACATGCGCATCCTGATCGTCGACGACTTCTCGACCATGCGTCGTATCGTCAAGAACCTGCTGGGCGATCTGGGC
>NZ_JBFTNR010000153.1:0-6842 GCF_056665995.1 Stenotrophomonas sp. 05L44_2 | reverse complement strand
GGTCCAGCGCCTGCTCCATCGGGGCGACGGAGGACTGCGCGCCATCCTGCACACCGGCCGCCATCTGCTGCAGCATGCGCACGGCCTGGCCGGCGTCCTGCAGCGGCAGCGACGGCGCCGCGGGCGCATTGAGCTGGTAGGCGCGGCTGGCCTTGGCCGGGTCCACCCGGGTATCCAGCGCCGGGCCATCGGCCTGCGCGCCGGACAACTGCCGGGTGATCATGCTCGACAGGCCCAGGCCCTTGCCGCGGGTCATCGCCTCGGCGATCTTCTGGTCGTACATCTCCCGGAACATCTTGTTTTCACCCGGGAACAGCGAATCGCCGAAGCTGGCGTCACGCATGCTCTTGACCAGCATCTGCGCGAACTGGCCTTCAAGCTGGCGCGCGACCTTGTCGATCTTGGCCGGGTCGTTCTGCTGGGCCGGGCTGAGTTCGAATGCGGGAGTGATGCGCATGTCAGATCACCTCGAGCTCGGCGCTCAGGGCGCCGGCCTGCTTCAGTGCTTCCAGGATCGCGATCAGGTCACCCGGTGCCGCGCCAACGGCGTTCACCGCATGCACGATCTCGTCCAGGGTGGTGCCGCCGTTGAACTTGAACATCCGGCTGCCATCGTTGGTGGCGGTGATGGTCGACTGCGGCGTGGCCACGGTCTGGCCACCGGCAAAAGCGTTGGGCTGGCTGACGTTGGTGTTTTCCTGGATGGTCACCGTCAACGAGCCATGCGAGATCGCGGCCGGGCCGACCCGTACCTGCTGGCCGATGACCACGGTGCCGGTACGCGAGTTGACCACTACCTTGGCCGGTGCAGCGCCCGGGGTCAGTTCCAGGTTTTCGATACGGGCCAGCAGGCCGATGCGCGCACCGGCGTCGGTGGGCGCACGCACGGCAACGGTGCCGCCGTCCACGGCACGCGCCGAACCCTCGCCGAAGGCATTGTTGAGCGCACCGACCATCCGCGAGATGGTGGTGAAGTCGCTGTTGTGCAGGTTCAGGGTGATCTCGCCGCTGGCGCCGAACACATCGGGCAGGGCGCGCTCAACGGTCGCACCGTTGGGGATGCGGCCGACGCTGGGCACGTTCACCGAGACGCGCGAACCGTCCTTGCCCTGTGCACCGAAGCCGCCCACGATCAGGTTGCCCTGGGCAATCGCGTAGACCTGGCCGTCGGCACCGCGCAACGGCGCCATCAGCAGCGAGCCACCGCGCAGCGACACGGCGTTGCCGATCGAGGACACGGTGATGTCGATCGGCTGGCCGGGCTTGGCGAACGGCGGCAGCTCGGCGTGGATTGCCACTGCCGCCACGTTCTTCAGCTGCGGGTTGACGTTGGCCGGTACGTTGACGCCCAGCTCGCCCAGCAGGTTCTTCAGGCTCTGCACGGTGAAGGGCGCCTGGCTGGTSCGGTCGCCGCTGCCATCCAGGCCGACCACCAGGCCGTAACCCACCAGTGCATTGCCGCGCACGCCACCCACCTGGGCCAGGTCCTTGATGCGCTCGGCGCTGGCGGGGGCAGCCACCGCGAAGACCATGAACACGGCACAGTAGAGCGACGCTGCGCGTCGCTGCCAGGAAGAAGAGAAGGAGAATTTCATGGCCATACTCAGAACGGCGTCAGGCCGGAGTTGAAGAAGCGGCTCAGCCAACCCATCGCGTTGGACTGCGCGACAGGGCCGCGGCCGCCATAGACGATGCGCGCTTCGGCCACGCGGCTGGAAGGCACGGTGTTGTCCGCGCTGATGTCGCCGGGGCGCACGATGCCCTGTACCTGCACCAGCTCATCACCCTGGTTCAGGCGCAGGTTCTTCTGCCCCTGCACCACCAGGTTGCCATTGGGCAGGCGCTGCACCACGGTCACGGTCACGTTGCCCTGCAGGCGGTTGCTCTGCGCGCTGTTGCCCTTGCCAGTGAAGTCGCGTGCGCCCTTGGCCGTTGCACTCAGGATGTCCTYGCCGCCCAGGGTGACCGGTGCGCCGAGAATCGACGGCGTGCCGAGGCTCAGGTTCGATTCCTTGTTGGTGGCGGTGTTGGCGCTGGTCTGCGCGGTGGTGTTTTCCAGCAGGGTGATGGTCAGCAGGTCGCCGACATCGCGCGCACGGCGGTCCGAATACAGCTGCAGGGTCGGGCCGGCGGCGTAGATCGCGCCGGCGGTCGGTTCGGCCTGCGGCGGCATGATCGGCTGCAACGGCGCCATCGTCGGATAGGGGCGCACGTCGCCAGCGATCACGCAGCCGCCGAGCAGGGCAGCCACGGCGCAGGCGAGGGCAGTACGGGCGAAGGAAGAAAGGGGCGACATGGCAGTTTCCCGGTGAGGGCGATCAGAGCTTGTTGCTGAGGTAGCCGAGCATCGAGTCGGTGGTCGAGATCGCCTTGGCGTTCATTTCGTAGGCGCGCTGGGTTTCGATCATCGACACCAGCTCTTCCACCACGTTGACGTTGCTGCCTTCCAGCGCACCCTGCACCACGGTGCCCAGGCCGTTCAGGCCGGGATTGCCGTTCTGCGCCGGGCCGGAGGCGGTGGTTTCCAGGAACAGGTTTTCACCACGTGCCTGCAGGCCCGCCGGATTGACGAAGTCGGTAAGGGTCAATGCACCGACTTCCACCGATGCCGCACCGTCGGCCATCTTCACGCTGATGGTGCCGTCGGTACCGATGGTCACCGACTGCGCGCCTTCGGGAATCTGGATGCCCGGCTGCACCGGGTAGCCGCTGTTGGTGACCAGCTCGCTGTCCTGGTTGATCTTGAACGAGCCGTCGCGGGTGTAGGCCGAGCTGCCGTCGGGCATCTGCACTTCGAAGAAGCCGCGGCCGTTGACCATCACGTCAAGCGCGCGGCCGGTCTGCTGCTGGCTGCCCTGCTCGAAGTTCTTGGCGGTGGCCACCACGCGCACGCCGGTGCCGATCTGCAGGCCGGTGGGCAGCTGGGTCTGTGCCGAAGAGGAACCGCCGGGCTGGCGCACCTGCTGGTACAACAGGTCCTCGAAGCTGGCGCGGTCCTGCTTGAAGCCGGTGGTGTTGGTGTTGGCGAGGTTGTTGGAAACCACCGACATGCGCATCTGCTGCGCATCCAGTCCGGTTTTCGCGATCCACAATGCCTGGTTCATCTTCGGAGTCCTGTCTGGGTGAAGCCGGCCGCGCGGTGCGGCCCATGGGGTAGGGGGTGCAAGCGGCGTGCCAGCACCGGCGCGGGCCGGTGCCGGAATTCCGTCAGCTGCCCAGGCGCAACAGGCTGTTGGCGCTGCGCGCGTTGTCATCGCCGTGCTTGATCACCTGCACCTGCATTTCGTACTGGCGCTGCAGCTGGATCATCTGCACCAGCGCGCCGGCGGCATCGACGTTGCTGCCTTCCAGCTGGCCACTGTGCACCGCCGTGCCCTGCGCCTGGGCGAACGGCTGCAGCGGATCGGTATTGCGGAACAGGCCATCCAGGCCGCGTTCGAGGCGATCATCCGGCGCCTGCACCACCTTGATCCGGCCGATCATCGCCATCGTCTGCGGGCCTTCGCCCTGCGGGATGATCGAGATCGTGCCGTCGTTGCCGATCTCCATCGCCTGGTAGGGCGGAATCGCGATCGGGTTGTTGTTGTCGTCCAGCACCGGACGGCCGCTGGAGGTCACCAGCTGGCCGTTCGGGGTCACCGATAGTGCGGCGCCACGGGTGTAGGCCTCGCTGCCATCGGTGGACTGCACGGCAAGCCAGGTGCCGGTCTGCAACGACAGGTCCAGCGGCTTGCCGGTGATGTGCTGCGCGCCGGCCGTGCGGTTGAAGCCCGCATCGACATGCAGTGCATCCACCCGCGAGGCAAAGCCCGGGCCACGGATCGGGAAGGCTTCGGTGTTGGCCAGCGCTTCCTTGAAGCCGGGGGTGTCCGAGTTGGCGAGGTTGTGGCTGAGCGTTCCCTGCGCCTGCAGGGAGGCGCGGGCACCGGTCATCGCCACGTAAAGGGCTTTATCCATGCGGGGAGTTCCGTGACAGGGTCAGCAGGTCATCAACGGATGTTGATGACGGTCTGGGTGATCTGGTCCTGGGTCGTGATCATCTGCGCGTTGGCCTGGAAGTTGCGCTGCGCGGTGATCATGTTGACCAGCTGTTCGGTCAGGTCGACGGTGGAGGATTCCAGCGAACCGGCCTGGATCTTGCCGAGGTTGGAGGTGTCGGCGGCGCCGGTGCGCGGCGTGCCCGAATCGAAGGTCTCCACCCACAGGTTGTTGCCCTTCTGTTCCAGGCCCTGCGGATTGTTGAAGCTGGTCAGTGCAACCTGGCCCAGCGGCTTGTCGTCGCCGTTGGAATAGCGGGCGAACACCACGCCGGTTTCCGAAACGGTGATCTCGTTGAGCTTGCCGGCCGCGTAGCCATCCTGCTGGGTGTTGCGCAGGGCGAACTTCTCGCCGTACTGGGTCGAGCCGCTCACATCCAGCGTCATGTTCAGCACGCCGGCGCCGGTGGTCGGGGTGAAGGTGCCCAGGCTGATCTTGCCGTTGGCCGGTGCGGTCAGCTTGCCGGCGTTGTCGAAGGTCAGCGGGGTGGGCGTACCGGCCGGCTGGCCATCGACGTAGTTGTGCACCGTCCAGGCGTTGGTGGCCGCTTCCTTGACGAAGTAGGACACTTGGGTGTGGCTGACGCCCAGCGAGTCATACACGGTGATGCCGCCGCTGGAATGGCTGTAGCTGTTGGAATTGGTGGGGTCGAAGGTGGTCACTGTCGGCTGCTTGGCATTGCCCGGCAGGGTGAAGCCGACCTTGACCTCGCTGGTCTGCTTGGGCGGGCTGTCGGTGGTCAGCAGCTGCAGGTCGACCAGGCGGCCGGCGTCGAAGTTGGTGCCGTCGGCGTTCGGTGCGAACACCTGCAGGCGTGCGCCCTGCGGGTTGACCACGTAGCCGGCGGCGTCGGTCTGGAAGTTGCCGGCGCGCGAGTACACGCGTGCACCGTTCATGTTCATGGTGAAGAAGCCCTCACCGGAAATGGCCATGTCCAGGCTGCGGCCGGTCTGCTCGTTGTTGCCCTGGATGAACTGCTGGGCCACGTTGGAAACACGCACGCCCGAGCCGATCGCGTTCTTGGACAGGCCGTAGCTGGTGGCGGCGAACAGGTCGGCGAATTCCGCGCGCGACTGCTTGAAGCCGGTGGTGTTGACGTTGGCCACGTTGTTGGCGGTGACGCTCAGGTCCGAGTTGGCAGCGTTGATGCCGGACAGGGAAATGTTGAAGCCCATGGGATGCTCCTGTTGGATGCGGTAGGTGCGGCTCAGCTGACGCGGAGCACGTAGTCGAGAGGGGCCGTGCCCAGGCCCTTGAGGTTCAGGTAGAGGCCGTCGGAACCGACGGTCACGCTTTCCACCGGTGCCTGCACGAAGGTGGACAGCTTGGTGCTCTTGCCGGTGGTGTCGACGTGGTTGGCGACGATGTTGTACTTGCCCGGCTCCATGCGCTTGCCGTTGGCATCCTTGCCATCCCAGGTGAACGCGGTCTCGCCGGCGGCCTTGGCTTCAACGCTGATCGAGGTGACCTTGGCGCCGTTGGCGTCGGTGACGTCCACGGTGACGATGCCGGCGGCCGGCGCGGCAACCGTGCCCTCCACCGAACCTTCCTTCTCCAGCACCAGCTTTTCCGACGGCACCAGCACCTGGTGGCCGACCAGGGCGGCGCCACGCAGCACCTGGTCGCTGGCCATCGACTCCTGGAAGCCCTTCACCGACTTGTTCAGATCGGTGATGCCCTGCACGGTCGACATCTGCGCCATCTGCGAGACCATCTGCGTGTTGTCCATCGGCTTCAGCGGATCCTGGTGCTGCAGCTGCTCGGTCATCAGGCGCAGGAAATCGGCCTGGTCCAACGTGTTCTTCTTCTTGGTGGCGTTGCTGTTGGGGGCGTTCAGGCCGAGTGCGGCGTAGACGTCCTGGTTGCTCTGGTTGTTGACGGCAGTGGTCATGGCGGTGTCCGGTGCAGCGGGCCTCAGCGGCCCATGGTCAGGGTGGCCAGGGCCAGTTCCTTGGCGGTGGTCAACATCTCCACGCCGGCCTGGTAATTGCGCGAGGTCGAGATCAGGTTGACCATCTGCGCCACCGGATCGACGTCGGGCTGGTAGATGTAGCCATCGCCGTCGGCCAGCGGATGGCCCGGCTCGTAGCGCTTGATCGGCGCCGCGTTGCTCTGGGTGATCTCCTTGACCTGCACCGAGGTGATGTTCGGATCGGTCTTGCTGGTGACCGCCTGGAAGATCGGTTCCAGCGGCTTGTACACCGCGTCGGCCGAGCCGGCGATGCTGTCAGCGTTGGACAGGTTGGAGGCGATGGTGCTCATGCGCACCGACTGCGCCTGCAGCGCGGAGCCGGCGATATCGAAGATCGGCAGGTTGCTCATGGCTTATTGCCCCGTGATCGCGGTGAGCATGGAACGCACCTTGCTTTCGACGAAGCTCAGCGAAGCGCGGTATTCCAGTGCAGCGCGGCCATAGGCGGCGCGTTCGGCATCGGGGTCGACGGTGTTGCCGTCGATGCTGGGCTGTACGCCCTCGCGGGCCACCTGGAACGGGTTGAGGCCACTACCGATTTCGTAGTGCTGCTCGTTGGTGGTGGTCATCAGGCCGTTGGCATCCAGCCCCTGCGCATGGCGAAGGGCCGAATCGAAGTCCAGGTCCTGGGCCTTGTAGCCGGGGGTGTCGGCATTGCCGAGGTTGCTGGCGATCAGCTTCATGCGCTGTTCGCGCAACGGCATTGCCTGGGCATGGACGCCCAGGTAGTCGGTAATCAGGTTGCGCACGGTGCACTCCCACGGGAACGTTGCCCGGGAAGCTGCAAGCGGTGTGCCAGAACCGTGGTGCGCAACATCGCGCTCGCCGGGCA
>NZ_JBFTNR010000152.1:0-6856 GCF_056665995.1 Stenotrophomonas sp. 05L44_2 | reverse complement strand
CTGCGGCGCAAGCTGGACGAAGTGGGTCTCACCCAGATTCCGGCCAGCGTGCGCGGTGTCGGCTACCGATTGATGGCCGACCGCTGATGCGCCGCTCCGGGCTCAGCCGGCACATCATCGTATCGATGTCGCTGATGGTCGTTGGCGTCATCGTGATGGTGATCCTCTCTTCGTGGCTGCTGTACGCCGTACTGATCGAGTTCTTCCCGGCCAGCGCCGAAGAGCCGGAAGGTTGGCTGCCAAGCGGACCGGAGCTGGCCTGGATGGTCGGGGTGATCCTGACCGGTCTGGCGCTGGCGATCGCTGCCTCGTTCCGACTGGCCCACCGCATCCTGTCGCCGCTCAATTCACTGGTGGACAGCGTGCGTGCGCTGGCTGGCGGCGATCTCGGCGCGCGCGCCACGGCCGAGGCCAACTCGCCCGGCGAGGTCGCAGCGCTGGTGGACGATTTCAACGCAATGGCACGCCGCCTGCAGCATATGGAAAGCGAACGGGTGATGTGGCACGCGGCCATCGCCCACGAACTGCGCACGCCGGTGACGATCCTGCGCGGCCGCCTGCAGGGCCTGGCCGAAGGCGTGTTCCAGCCCGATGAGTCGCAGTTCCGCAGCCTGCTCGCGCAGGTCGAGGGCCTGTCACGGCTGATCGAGGACCTGCGGGTGTTGAGCCTGGCCGACAACGCCCGCCTCGACGTGCGCCGCGCCCGTACCGATGTGGTGGCCGAGGTGCATTCGGTGATGACCCTGGTGGATCCCGCGTTCCGCAGCGCCGGCTTCGTGCTGGAGCTGGAAACCAGCCGCGAGGAGCACCCCGCCCATTGCGACCCGACGCGGTTGCGGCAGGCGCTGCTGGCCTTGTTGGAAAACGCGCGCCGCTATGCCAACCCGGGCAAGGTACGCATCGCCGTGCATGACACCGTGGCCCATGTGCAGGTGGCGATCGAAGACGAAGGCCCTGGCATCGACCCGGCCCTGCACGCGGACATCTTCAATCCATTCATGCGCGGTGACGGCTCACGATCACGCCTGGGCGGTGGCAGTGGCCTCGGCCTGGCGGTGGTCAAGGCCATCGCCGATGCGCACGGCGGCCAGGTCTACTGCACCCCGGGCACCAGCGGCGGCAGTCGTTTCATCATCGAGCTGCCGCGCCAGTAGGCGGCACTGCGGCCGCCTGCTCACGCACGTGCGCACCCAACACAGCGAGATTGCGGTCGATGTCATCCAGCTCGCGCTGCTGTGATGACGGCAACTGCGCGCGCAGCTGCACGCGCAGCGCCTGCCAGGCGGGTACCGCCTGTACGCTGGCAGCGGCCGCTGCCCGTGCCACCTCCGCCYGTTCGTCCGCCTGCGGCAGGCCGTAGCCAGCGTCGGCCAGCAACTGGCCCGGCCGCAACCACTGCCCGCTCTGTTCCAGCAACGCGCGCAGCGAGCGGGTAGCGCTGCTGTCCGGGTTGGCCAGCAACCGTCGCTTCAGTGCATCGCGCGCACGCAGCTCCGCGCGCCGCTGCGCCGCCTGTTCCAGCAGCAACAGGCCGGCACTGGCACGTACATCACCACGCAGCAACCACGGTGCGCGCTGTTGCGCCGGCAGCGCCAGCCATGCGCGCACATCGCGCGCCGGCAGCGCCATCTGCGTGGCGGCAACCGCGAACAACTGCTGGTAGTGGTCGCGCGCAGAAGCAAAGTAGTAGCCCTGCGCCAGGGCCTGCGCGGGATCGGCCAGCACCTGCTCGTCCAGTGCGTGCAGCCGCGCCAGGCGGCGGCGCAGCCCGCGCGGGCTCAACTGTGCCAGGCCGGCTTCTCCCAGGCGCGGAACACCGGCCTGCAGCAGCTTCGCCGTCTCCACCGCGCAGTTGTTGCTGACGAAGTAATAGCGACCGTCATAGCTCCAGTGCACCTGGGCGGTGCGCTCGAGCAGGCTGGCGATCTCGCTGCTGTCCAGCTGCAGCGGCAGCGAGGCCAGTCCGCGCAGTTCGACCTTGGTGTATTCGTCCACCACCTGCTGCAGTGGCAGCACGAACAGGCGCGAAGGATAACCACCGGTCAGCCCGCGCCAGTTGGAGATCTGCACGTCGCCAACGAAGGCGCGGAAGGACAGCACCCGATGATGCTCCAGGTCCAGCCTGCAGTCCGGGCCCGGTGCGCGTCCAGGACGGCAGATCACCAGCCGCAGCATGCTGTGGCCCCAGCGGCTCATCGGCTGCGCACTGCCTTCGGCGAACAGGTAGTCCACGGCATACACCCGCGCCGGGTCCAGTGCGAGCAGCGATGCAGCGCCCTCTTCCGCATCGGCCTGCAGCAGCGGAACGGTGCCCGCACAGTGCGGCGCGGGCAGTGAGGGCGGCGTACCGAAATGCGCCTGGTACCACTGCGCCAAGGCCGGACGGCGGCAGGCGAACTCTGCATCGAGCACGAAGTGCTCGGCGTTCACCGCCAGGTACTCGGCCGGGTCGGTCAGTTCGTAGGCATCGGGACTGCGGTCGCGGAAGGCGTTGTCACCGCGGCCCAGATGCCAGGGCTTGCGCTGCCAACCTGCAAGGTCACGCCAACGGGCGCTGCGTGACCAGTGCGCCCCCGCGCGGTCGGCAACATGGGTCAGTTCGTGCACCAGCGCACTGCGCCGGGCGCGTCGGGCACCGGCTACATCGTCGTCCAGCAGATCGCGGCGCAGCGCGATGCCCCCGGCGAAGGCACGGCCATGCACGTTGGCGGGCAGGTCGTCACGCCAGCCGACCTGCACCTGCGTGGGCAAGGCACGCAGCAGGCCGTCGGGCAGCAACGACTGCACATCAGCCAGTGTCTGCATTGCGACCTGCTGCTGCGCCGGGCTCAGCCCGGCCGGGTCCAGCTGCAGGCGGTCGGCGGCATGGGCTGTTGGAATGACCAGCCACGCCAACGCAGCGAGCCAGCCCATCCGCCTCCGTCGCGTTGGGCCATGCCCGGCAGCGTTCCACGCAGGTGTCATGAGGTTGCCGGCCAGCGGCCGGCACTACCCGGGCGCTSGATCAACGCGCCAGCAGGGCGCGTGCCAGCTGCAGGTCGCTCTGCTGCTGCGCAGCTGCATCCTGCTCACGCAGGTGCACCAGTGCCGCCTGCAGGCGCGCGCCACGGATCTGGCCATCGCTGGCGACAAACGCAGCCGCATCATCGCGGGCAGCCAGCACCACCTTGTCATCGCCGGAACTGCTGCCCGAGGAACCCGAAGAGGCGCCCGTCGCCGAACCGGCCGAGGTGCCGGCAAAACTCGAAGCGACGCCGGCCAGCGGCAGGGACAACAGGGCAAGCAGCAGGAACGGACGGATCATGGTCGGGGAGTTCATCGATTGGGTGGGTGGAGCGTAACGGCTGGGTGAAGACTTTGCCTGTGTCAAAGGTCGAACAATTTGCCGGGATTCAGCCGCCCTTCGGGATCGAATGCGCGCTTGACCGCCTTCATCAGCGCGATCTCGGCCGGTCCACGCGTGCTGTCCAGGTAGCCCTTCTTGACCAGGCCGATACCGTGCTCGGCCGAAATGCTGCCATTGAAGCGCGCCAGCACCTGCGCCAGCAGCTTGGTGACATGCTCGCACTGGCTTACGAAGTCCGCGTCGCTGGTGCCGTCCGGCTTGAGCACGTTGATGTGCAGGTTGCCGTCGCCGATGTGGCCGAACCAGACTACGTCGAAGTGCGGGTAGGCCTCGCCGATCAGCGCCTGGGTCTCGGCCAGGAACGCCGGCATCGACGAGATCCGCACCGAGACATCGTTCTTGTAGGGCTTGTAACGTGCCAGCGCCTCGGTGATGCCCTCGCGCAGGCGCCACAGGTGCGCCGCCTGGGCATCGCTGGCACTGATCACGCCGTCGCTGACCCAGCCGTTGCCCATGCAGTCCTCGAAGGCCGCCATCGCCGCCGCCTCCTGCGCCTCGTCACCGGCAGCAAACTCGGTCACCACGTAATAGGGATGCACTTCATCGAACGGTGCCTGCGCACCATGGGCCAGAACATGTTCCAGCGCCCGGTCGGTGAAGAATTCAAAGGCCTGCAGCTGCAGCCGCGCACGGAAGGCGGCGAACACCTGCATCAGCACGTCGAAGCTGGGCAGCGCCAGCAGCATCACGTTGCTGGCCGGCGGCGGGTCGGTCAGTTTCACCGTGGCCTCGACGATCACGCCCAGCGTGCCCTCCGATCCGATCAGCAGCTGGCGGAAATCGTAGCCGCTGGAGTTCTTGATCAGGCCCTTGTTGAGCTCGAGCAGTTCGCCCGTGGCGGTAACCACTTTCAGTCCGGCGATCCATTCACGGGTATTGCCGTAGCGGATCACCCGGATGCCACCGGCATTGGTGGCGATGTTGCCGCCGATCGAGCACGACCCGCGCGCCGCGAAGTCCACCGGATAGATGAGGCCATGTTCAAGGGCCGCGTTGTGCAGCGCCTCCAGCGGCATGCCGGCCTGCACCACCAGGGTGCGGTCGACCGCATCGTAGTCCAGCGCCTTGTTCATCCGCTCCAGGCTCAGCACCAGCTCGCCATTGGCCGCTACCGCACCGCCGGAAAGGCCGGTGCGACCGCCGGAGGGAACCACCGCCACGCCCTCGGCCGCGGTCCAGCGCATTACCGCCTGCACTTCTTCAACCGTGGCCGGCAACGCGATCGCCAGCGGCGCCGGTGTCCAGCGCCGGGTCCAGTCGCGGCCGTAATGCTCCAGGTCAGCAGGGTCGGTCTTCAGCTTCAGGCCGGGACAGGCCTGCTGCAACGAGGCGATGCGGGAATCGGTCATGACGGTCCAGCGCGGGGCGTGAAGAACGGGCAAGCGTGCCAGTGGCCGGGCCCAGCGTCCAGCCCTGCAGAGCCTTCAATAGCCGCAGTTGCAACCAATTGCGCACTGCACCATGGGCGTTGCGATCTGGCATAGTGGTCAGCCCCTGTCCCACTGGCCGTGCCGCCCCATGTCGCCGAAGAAGACCTCGTTCCCGAAGCAGGATATCCGCGTGCTGTTGCTGGAGGGGGTCAGCCAGACCGCCGTGGAGGTGTTCAGCGCCGCCGGCTACAGCCAGATCGAGGCGCACACCAAGGCGCTTCCCGAGGACGAACTGAAGGCGCGCATCGCCGAAGCCCWCATCGTCGGCATCCGCTCGCGCACCCAGCTCAGTGCCGAGGTGCTGGCCGAGGCCAAGCGCCTGATCGCGGTCGGCTGTTTCTGCATCGGCACCAACCAGGTCGACCTGGATGCGGCCGAGCTGGCCGGCATTCCGGTATTCAACGCGCCCTACTCCAATACCCGCAGCGTGGCCGAACTGGTGATCGCCGAAGCGATCATGCTGACCCGCGGCATCCCGCAGAAGAACGCCGAATGCCATCGCGGCGGCTGGTCGAAATCGGCCAGCGGCAGCCATGAGGTGCGCGGCAAGGTCCTGGGCATCATCGGCTACGGTCACATCGGCACCCAGGTCGGCGTACTGGCCGAATCGCTGGGCATGCAGGTGATCTTCCACGATGTGGAAACCAAGCTGTCGCTGGGCAATACCCGTGCGGCGGCCAGCCTGGACGACCTGCTGGCGCGTGCTGACATCGTGACCCTGCACGTGCCGGAGACGCCGTCCACGCAGTGGATGATCGGCAGCACCGAGCTGGCGAAGATGCGCCGCGGCGCGCACCTGATCAACGCCGCGCGCGGCACCGTGGTCGACATCGATGCGCTGGATGCAGCACTGGCCAGCGGCCACATCGGTGGCGCTGCACTGGATGTGTTCCCGGTCGAGCCGAAGGGCAACGGCGATATCTTCGAATCGCCGCTGACCCGCCACGACAACGTGATCCTGACCCCGCACGTCGGCGGCAGCACGCTGGAAGCGCAGGACAACATCGGCATCGAAGTGGCGGCCAAGCTGGTGCGCTACAGCGACAACGGCAGCACCCTGTCGGCGGTCAACTTCCCGGAAGTGACCCTGCCCGAGCACGCCGACAGCCTGCGCCTGCTGCACATCCACCAGAACGTGCCGGGCGTGTTGTCCAAGGTCAACGAGATCTTCTCGCGGCACAACGTCAACATCGACGGCCAGTTCCTGCGCACCGACCCGAAGGTGGGTTACGTGGTGATCGACATCACCGCCAGCGAGGAGCAGGCCAGCGCGGTGCGTGACGAGCTGGCGGCGATTCCGGGCACSTTGCGMACSCGCATCCTGTATTGAGATGTACGTCGCCGGGCGTGGCCCGGCGGAATGCGTCCGGCATTGCGTCATCCACGCGTGGCGTGGATGCGTCTTTCAGCGCGCCAGCCAACGGCGCGCCATGCGCTGCATCGATTCGTCCGACTGGGGATCGCTGGCGACCTCGGCCACCGGTCGCCAGGCCAGCTCCAGCGACTCTTCGCTGAGCACGAAACTCTCTCCGCCCAGCGCACGGATCACGAAACGCACGTCGTAGTGCCAGTGCCCCGGCACATCCTTGCGCTCGGGAATCCAGTGCTTGTCGATATCGAAGATGGCCGGATCATCCAGCACCAGGCCGCTCAGGCCCGATTCCTCCTCGGCTTCCTTCAACGCTACCCGGGCCAGATCGCGGTCGCCGTCGGCGTGGCCACCCAGCTGCAGCCAGCGCTGCAGCTTGCGATGGTGGGTCAGCAGCAGCCGCTGGCCATCGGCGCTGACCAGCCAGCAGCTGGCGGTGAAGTGGCCGGCCAGGCGTTCGCGGCGGAAAGCATCTTCCGCATCGTCGATCAATGTGCTGAATTCGGCAGCAAGGGCGTCGTGGGCGGGTTCTTTGCGCGCATAGTCATGCAGCAGGCCGCGCAAGCGATCGTCAAGTGCGGCAAGGGATTCGGTGGTTTCGCTCATGAATGCGGGGTGCCTGGAAAAATACCTGCCATTATCGCCGTACAT
>NZ_JBFTNR010000151.1:0-9186 GCF_056665995.1 Stenotrophomonas sp. 05L44_2 | reverse complement strand
CTGGTCGAACGCCGGCTTGGCGGCGTCGGCAGCGGGCGCGGTCTCGTTCTTGCCACAGGCGGCGAGCGAAGCGGCGATGGCGATGGTCAGGCCCAGCGGGACCAGATTACGGACGTTCATGGCGTGTCTCCAACGGCGAATCGTCCAGCGTAGCCGCTGCGGCGATGGTGGGGACCGGCCAAAGGTCACGCCGCAGGCTCCACAGCTGTTGGATTTCGCCTTTGGGGTTTTCCGCTATCGTGCTTGCTAACATCGCCCCAATCGGATCTACCGCAAAAATCATAAAAAATGGAGAAGATATGCCTTACGAACTAAAGGATCGTTTGGTGGTAGGTGTCGCATCTAGTGCAATGTTCGACTTGAGCGAGTCGGATAGGGTCTTTCGAAACGAGGGGGAGGAAGCCTATCGCACATATCAAGAGCAGCACAGGAACGATGCACTCCAGCCGGGAATGGCTTTCTCCTTCATCCGACGCCTTCTCTCTCTCAATGACCTAAGTCCCGCCCCCCACGCTCCGCTGGTCGAAGTCGTCCTTCTATCTCGTAATGATCCAGATACGGGACTTCGGGTGATGAATTCAATTGCCCACCACAACTTGAGCATCTCTCGCGCAATTTTTCAGCAAGGCCTTTCGCCCTACGCATATGTGCCTGCGCTCAACATATCCCTATTCCTATCAGGCAATCAGAGCGATGTTCTCGAAGCGATTGCACTTGGACTGCCGGCCGGATATGTAATGGATTCAAAGAAAATTGACGACCCAAGCGACACAACACTTCGCATTGCCTTCGACTTCGATGGAGTTCTTGCTGACGACTCATCCGAAACCGTGATGCAGAATGGAAACCTTGCGCAATTCCACACTCACGAGACAGCCAATGTCATGGAACCTCACGGTGGCGGCCCACTAAAGCAGTTCCTCCTCAAGATCTCAACAATCCAGAAGGCCGAGGAGCTGAAAAGGAAGTCGGACCCAACATACAAAAATAGGCTTCGTGTCTCCATCGTCACCGCCCGAAATGCTCCATCGCATGAGCGCGCAATCAACACACTGAAGAGTTGGGGCGTAATTGTAAACGACGCATTCTTCTTGGGTGGAATTGAAAAACGCTTGATCCTCGAAGTCCTCAAGCCTCATATATTTTTCGACGATCAATCACTGCACCTTGCCGCAGCAAGCCAAGCCGCACCATCTGTACACATTCCCTTCGGAATAACGAACAAACCGAAGACGACATCGCCACAGACGGAAGAGCTAGCGGCGACCGGTCAATAAATTGGATCACCCAAGAGAACCTCACATGCAACAGGCAAAACCGACCTGCTTTGTGATTCAGACTTTCGATGGGAACGTCTACGACCGAAGATATAGAGAGACCATACGCCCGGCACTTCTTCTTGCAGAAGTGGAGCCTCAAAGAGCAGATGAAATCCTTGGTCTAAATCCGATAATTGAAAAAATTGAAAGCGCAATCGCCAGCGCATCCACCTGTATCGCCGAAGTTTCCGAAGACAACCCCAACGTCTGGCTAGAACTCGGTTACGCACTAGCCCTCAATCGACCTGTTGTCATACTCTGTGAAAAAGGAAAGCGCCCCAGGCTTCCTTTTGATGTTCAACATCGACCTGTTGTCTTTTACCGAACTGACTCCAGAAGCGGCTACGAAGAACTGGAAGCCAATCTTGTCAAACTCATTCAACACGAATTGCGCAACGAGCAACGATCACAGCTTGCGCCAACGTTGAATCCCAACATCGCGAACAACACAGACCTTGATGCAAATGAGATCGCGGTCTTGTCCTTGGCGTTTGCATTCTGGCCCACCGAAATCGGAAGCATCAGCCACTGGGAACTGGATAGAAAGCTCTCAAGCGCCGGCTTAACTGAGGTGGGCATCGCCCTCGGCGTCGCGACACTGACCGAAAAGAGTTTCCTAATTTCCCGGAGCCTTGTTGAGGAGGATTCAAACGGGCAAACATACCCCGTCAAGCACTACCAAATAACTCCTGAAGGCATCCAATGGATGAAGCTTCACAAGGATCTTCTTGTTACCCGCAGAGAACCCATTCGTCCCAGCACCCGCTTCATTGAAGACGATGATATTCCGTTTTGACTAGCTTCTTCGGTCTTGAAACTCCAAGTCTTAGAAAGGCCGGCTTGCGCCGGCCCTTCGTTCTTACTTGGCCTTGCCCTGGTTGGCCACGGCTTCGGCGGCCTTGCGTGCCGCTTCCGGGTCACCCAGGTAACGGAACGACTTCACGGTGAGGTCGTCGTTCAACTCGAACAGCAGCGGAATGCCGGTCGGGATGTTCAGCTCGAGGATTTCCTCGCGCGAGACGTTGTTGAGGTACTTGTACAGCGCGCGCAGCGAGTTGCCGTGGGCGGTGACCAGCACGGTCCTGCCATCCTTCAACTGCGGCGCGATGGCGTCGTGCCAGTACGGCAGCACGCGGTCGAGCGTCGTGGCCAGCGATTCGGTGCCCGGCAGCGCGTTGCGATCCAGCCCGGCATAGCGGCGGTCGTGGATCGGGTGGCCCGGATCTTCCAGGTCCATCGCCGGCGGCGGGATGTCGTACGAACGGCGCCACACCTTGACCTGGTCCTCGCCATGCTTGGCGGCGGTCTCGGCCTTGTCCAGGCCCTGCAGGCCACCGTAGTGGCGCTCGTTGAGGCGCCAGGACTTGTTCACCGGCAGCCAGTCCTGCTCCAGCTCGGCCAACGCACCCTGCAGGGTGTGGATGGCGCGCTTGAGCACGGAGGTGTGGGCGACGTCGAACTGCAGGCCTTCCTCGCGCATCAGGCGGCCGGCGGCAGCCGCTTCCCGGCGCCCCTGCTCGGTCAGATCGACATCGACCCAGCCGGTGAAGCGGTTGTCCAGGTTCCACTGGCTCTGGCCATGGCGCAACAGTACGAGTTTACGGGTCACTGCAGGGTCTCCAACGCGAGGAAAGGCAGGCGGCCATTGTAGCCCCGGCGCCCGCTCACCGCGCCGTGGCGGTGTGGATGTCATCCTGTGGCCGATGAATACACTGATCGACCCCGGGCGCTGGGAAGGCAGCGTCAGCGCCGCCCGCGAACAGCAGAAGCAGCTGGCGACCCGCGTGCAGCGGCAGGACCGGCTGCCCGCTACCGTGCGCTGGCTGGCCGGGCTGGATGTCGGCTTCGAGGAAGACGGCGCGATCACCCGCGCTGCGGCCGTGTTGCTCGACGCGGACACCCTGCAGCCGGTGGCGCAGGAAATCGCCCGCATCCCCACCGTGATGCCCTATATCCCGGGCCTGCTCAGCTTCCGCGAACTGCCGGCGCTGCTGGCTGCGTTGGCGTTGCTGCCGCGCGCACCGGACCTGGTGTTCGTCGATGGCCATGGCATCAGCCATCCGCGCCGGCTGGGCATTGCCGCACACCTGGGCGTGGTGACCGACCTGCCGAGCATCGGCGTGGCCAAATCGAAGCTGGTGGGCCGCTTCATCGAGCCCGACCCTGAGGCCGGCGCGCACACGCCGTTGCTGGACGGCGGCGAGCAGCTCGGCTGGGTGTTGCGCAGCAAGCTTCGCTGCAAGCCGCTGTTCGTCGCCGGCGGGCATCGGGTCAGTGCCGATACCGCGCTGGCCTGGGTACAGCGCACGCTGCGCGGCTATCGCCTGCCCGAGCCGACCCGGCTGGCGGATCGGCTGGCCTCGCGGCGCGACGAACAGAGGTAGCGCCGGGCACCGGCCGCCACACCCGCTTCAGCGATGCACGTGACCGCGATGGCCCTGCGCATCGGCAGCTGCATGATCGTGCCCGGCGTGATCGTCGTCCCTCGTCGCCGACGGCTGGCCACAGGCTTCGCCGCAGTGGTCGGCTTCGATCTGCAAGGTCACGTGTTCGATACCGAAATCATCGTGCAGGCGATCACCGAGTTCGCGCCGCAGGCGGTCGGCGTCGTCGCCTTCGCGCATCACGATGTGCGCGGTCAGTGCCGGCGTGCTGGACGCCAGCGCCCACACGTGCAGGTCATGCACGTCCAGCACTGCGTCGTGGTCGGACAGGCGGTCGCGGACCCTGGCCACGTCCATGCCCTTGGGCACGCCTTCCAGCAGCACGTTGATGGCCTCGCGCATCAGCACATACGTGCGCGGCAGCACCCACAAACCGATCAGAACGGCCAGGATCGGGTCGATCGGCTTCCATCCGGTCCATTGGATCAACAGCGCGCCGGCGATCACCGCCACCGAGCCGAGCATGTCGGCCCACACTTCCAGGTAGGCGCCCTTCACGTTGAGGCTCTCGCCGCTGCCGGCCTGCAGCAGGCGCATGGAGATCATGTTGATCACCAGGCCGACCGCTGCAATCACCAGCATGCCGGTGGAGGCGATCTCCTGCGGTTGGCGGAAGCGACCGATGGCTTCCCACAGGATGTAGCCGGCAACCACGAACAGCATTGCGCCGTTGATCATCGCGCCCAGTGCTTCAAGACGTGCATAACCGTAGGTGCGGCGCGCATCCGGCGGGCGCCGGCTCAGCCGCACGGCCACCAGCGCGATCATCAGCGCCAGGGTGTCGGTAGCCATGTGCGCGGCATCGGACAGCAGTGCCAGACTGTTGGTCCAGAACGCACCGACCACCTCCACGACAAGGAAGGTGGAGGTCAGGCCGAGCGCCCACCACAAGGGTTTCTCGTGGCGGATCTCGGATGGCAGGTGATCGTGGTCGTGACCCATGGCAACAGCTCCTTGGCGATGGGAGTCAGGCTACGCCGGCGGGTGTCGGGAAACTATCACGGTGTTTATAACATTGCAGAATCCGCGACGCGGGTCGCTGCGGCTTGCGCCCGTGCCGGGCCACACTATGATGGCCGCATCCCCTCTGGACGGGGACGGGCAGCCRTATCGCCTCGGCGTGGCTGCCCGCAATGGACACACAAGCACAAGGAATTCGGAACATGTGGACTACCAAGACTCCCTGGGTCGCCGTCGCCGTGGCCTGTACGCTGGGCATGGCCGCAAGCGCCTCGGCCAAGACCTGCCAGCAGAATTTCCGCTCGGTAGGTGACCCCCGCAATGGCCAGTTCTTTACCTCCGAGGTCACTCTTCCCGGCCTGAAGCCGCGCAGTGCGCTGGGCCAGCTGCGCAAGGCGGCACTTGATGAGGGCAACAATTTCGTCAGCGGTGACGTCATCACCGAGACGGAAGGCCAGATGTACGTGCTGCAGACCGACACGAAGGTGCCGCTGGTCAGCGTCATCACCGCCTCCAATGGCGGCAACGTGGCGGTCGGCACCAAACTGTCACGGGGGCAGACCGCCAAGGAAGAGGACGCACGCAGCGCGCTGTGTGGCTGGCTGGACAAGCTCAAGACCGGCCCCGAGGGCGAGGCGATCGCCGAAGCCGTGCGTGTCTCCAGTGGCTTCGACAAGCCGATCCAGGCCACCGCGGTCGGCATGTCCACCGAAATGGGCAAGGACTCCAAGCGGCTGCAGCGGGAAATCAATACCGCACCGCTCAAGGCGCTGTTCTCCGGCTCCAGCACCCCGCCCGACACGGAAGCAATGTACCAGCCGTTGCTGGTCAAGTATTTCGGCCGTCGTTTCATCATCGATGGCCAGGTCTACACCGCCCAGCCCAACCGCTTTACAAACACCATCGAGGTGGGCTATCTGGTCACCAAGATGAAGGGCATCGGTGGCATCGGCGGGCGCCAGTCGAACGACAACAACAATGCCAATTTCACCGTTCACTGTGCGTTGGCCCCGGATCAGATGGCGCTGGGCGCCACCCTGCGCGAGAACGACTGGGTGAAGCTGGACGGCGTGGTCGACAAGATGGACACCGGTGGTGTCCACCTTCGCGATTGCCGCCAGGTAAAGTAAGCCATCAGGCTGCGCCGGAACCCTCCCGGCGCAGCGCTCATCGGATCAGAAGCCGAAACGCAGACTGGCCCAGTACGCGCGGCCGGGTTCGTTGTAGGTCGCCGCACCGGCGTCACTGCTGTTGGCCTCGCGGAACAGGCGCTTGTCGGCCAGGTTGTTGACGCCGAAGCCCACGCTGACCGTGTCGGTCACCTTGTAGCGCGCGCTCACGCCCCAGACGTTGTACGCGCCGCGGGTCTGCAGCACGGTGGACGCATCGCAGTTGGCGGTGCAGCGCGGATCGTTGTTGATGTTGGCCGTGGCCGGTTCCTGCTTGCCGTAGAAGGTGCCGGTCAGCAGCAGCGACAGCTGCTCGGTGGCCTGCCAGTCCAGCATGGTGTTGACGGTGTACTTGGGAATCACCGACAGCGGCTGGCCGGTGCTCTTGTTTTCGTTCTCCACCATGTAGGTGAAGTTGTTGCTCCACTTCAGGCGGTCACCCTGCTCGCCCAGCAGCGGGATCACCAGGTTGCCCTCGAGCCCCTGCACGATGGCCTTGGGTGCGTTCTCCCAGCGGAAGATGCGGCCCTTGCGGTCGGCCGTCAGGCCGATCTGGGTGTAACCGGCCTGGATCTTGTCCTTGTAGTCATTGTGGAAATAGGTCAACGAGGCCTGCCAGCCGCTCTGCGGTGCCCACTCCACGCCCAGTTCCTTGTTCAGGCTGGTCTCTGCCCTGAGATCCGCATTGCCCTGCATGTAGCAGCCGGCGCCCAGGCTCGGGGTACTCGAAGCCCAGCGTCCACACGTTCTCCGCGCCGCCGAGGGTGGTCGGGAAGCTGACCTCGCCGTCCAGCTGGTAGTTGCGCAGGCGCGAGGTCRACCAGTCGGCGCCATTGAAGCTGCCTTCCGGACCGCCGGCCAGGCCTTCGTTGATGCGCGAATTGTTCACCCCTTCCACCGCTGCCGTCAGCCGCGAGCTGACATYGCCCCAGCGTCCGCGATGGGTGATCGCGCCGGTGGTGCGATACATGCGGTTGGTCTCGGCCTGCTGCTCGGCCAGCGCGGCCAGGTCGACACCGGTGGAGGTACCAGTGGTACTGACCGCACGATCGCCGGCATAGATGTTGCCCTGGCGGCTGGTACCGGCCTCGAACTCGACCACCTGGTTGGCGGTCACGTCCCAACGCAGCAGCGCGTTGACGTCGCGGTTCTTGACGCCTTCGCGGCCCGCTGGCGGTACCGCATTGGCACCGGTGGCGAAGTCGCGGTTGAGATCCAGCGAATCGGCATCGGTCTTGTTGAGGTTGCCGTACAACCGGAACGACAGCGTGTCGGTCATCGGCCCGCTCAGCTGCAGGCCGAGGCGTTCGCTGCCGCCCTCGGCACTGTGTTCGGGTACCAGGCCGTACAGGTCAACCGCACCGGTCAGGTCGCCGGTCGGGCGCTTGGTGATGATGTTGACCACGCCACCGGAGGCACCCGAGCCATAGCGTGCCGCTGCCGGGCCGCGCAGCACTTCGATGCGTTCGATCATTTCCGCCGGCACCCAGTTGGTATCGCCGCGCGTGTTGCGCTCGCCACTGCGGCCCATGCGCACCGCGTCGCGTGCACCCACGCGCTTGCCGTCGATCAGGATCAGGGTGTTTTCCGGCCCCATGCCGCGCAGATCGATCTGCCGGTTGTTGCCGTACTGGCCCGATGCACTGTTGCCGGTCAGATTGACACCGGGCATCGTCCGCAGCAGTTCGGCGATGTCGTTGACCGGCGGCCGCTTGGCGATGTCCTCGGCGGTAATGGTGGAAGTGCCCAGCGCCTGCCGCGCGATCTGCGAGGCAGTGACATGCACGGTGTCGATATCGGTGGCATCGGTTTCCGCATGGGCGGTGACGGCAGCGGTGGCCAGCAGCGCAGCGATGGCAAGCGCCAGCGGGCGCGGTGAAAGAGTGTTTGCAGGCATGTTCTGAACCTTCTGGCAGGGCAACGGAAGCCTCTGGCATAGGGCACGAGGCGGCGACGGGGGAGGCGGAACGATCACTGCGGGATGCCCGCATGCCGGTTCCTGCCATCATTTTTTCATAAATGCGAGTGATTCTCAAATGCGTCAACGCATTGCGGCATCGGCCGGCATGTGCTTCATCCGCGTTTTTCGGCCTGCATGGCGCTTAAACTGGCCGGCTTCCCTGCCATCAACCGTCGACAGCTGCGGCCGATACCGTGGTCTGTTGTGCGCCGTTAGAGATCGACGTGGATACACCCCAACTGGACGAAGCCAGCCAACCGCTGGCTCAGGCCTGGCAGCAGTGTCTGCTGCTGGCCGGCCCCGCCGCCGCCGCGCTGCTGCATGCCGTGGCCGCCGATGCACCGCCGACGCTGGCGCAGCGCTTCTACGAAGTGCTGCTGCAGGACACGCGTGCGCGCCGCTTCCTGTCCCACGAACAGGTCAAGCAGCGCCTGCAACCGGCGATGCAGCGTTGGCTGGCCCAGCTGCTGACCACCGATGCGGATGGCATTGCCGCTACCGTCGCCGCACAACGGGTGATCGGCGATGTGCACGCACGGGTCGGTATTCCGGTGGACCTGGTGGCCCGCGGTGCGCGCGTACTCAAGCACGAGCTGTTCATCCGCCTGCGCGCCGATGCCGCTGACAACGACACCGCCTTCGCCGCCATCGATTGCCTCAGCGCGATCATGGACATCGCCATGGAAGGCATGACGCTGGCCTATACGCACGCCCGTGAGCGCTCTTCGCGCACCGATGCGGCGTACCGGCTGTTCTCGCTGGTGCAGAACGTCAGCACCGAGCGCGAGCGCCAGCGCGCCCTGCTGCTGGATTGGGAAAACAGCCTGCTGTACACCCTCGCCGGCCATGCGACCGGTGCCGACAACGCCAGTCTGGCGAGCTCGGAATTCGGCCTGTGGTTCACCCACAAGGGCATTCCCAGCTTCGGCGAAAGCAGCGAGACGCAGCAGGTGGGCCAGCTGATGGCCCGCATCGACAACCGCCTGCAGCGCGCCACCGATGAAGATCCGGCACGGCGGCTGACCGCCCTGCCGATGATCCGCGAAGACCTGGCCACCATCCGCAACCTGATGACCTTGCTGTTCGAACGCATCGGTGAACTGGATGCGGGCAGCGATGCGTTGACCAACCTGCTCAACCGGCGCTTCCTGCCGACCGTGCTACGTCGTGAGATCGAGTTGTCCACGCGCAACCACACGCCGTTCTCGTTGTTGCTGCTGGACCTGGACCATTTCAAGGCGATCAACGATGGCCACGGTCATGACGCCGGCGACCGCGCGCTGCAGCACGTCGCAGCCCTGCTCGGCCAGCAGACCCGAGGCAGCGACTACCTG
>NZ_JBFTNR010000150.1:0-6934 GCF_056665995.1 Stenotrophomonas sp. 05L44_2 | reverse complement strand
GCCCAACATCCGGACCGTGGAGAAGCGCCGTTGGCGAGAGCGCATGATGGAGTGAATCGGCAGGATCATTGATTCACCCGCTTCCAGTGTCGTTTGCGGAAGTGTCACGCTGCGCACACCACCGCACTCCTGTGCGCGGTGCCCGCAGCGGGCCCCCTTTCTGGTTTCACCAACGTCTCTGCGCTTTCGTATGAAGCGGACGACCAGCAATGTTGAAGGGACGAGTGGGCGGGTTCTTCGCCGATTCAATGGTGCTGGCCGACGTTCCTTCCAGTACGATTCCGCGAACGTTCGCAAGCGCAAGGATGCCTTCGATGTCGACCGCTCAGCACTCTCGAATGATCAACGCTGCAGCCAGAACGGTGCTGCGCCCTCTGGGCTGCGTGCAGAAGGGACGCTCCAGAATCTGGATCGACGACCAGGTATGGTGGATCGGCGTGGTTGAATTCCAGCCCTCTTCGGGACGGAAGGGAAGCTATCTGAATGTTGGAGCGTGCTGGCTCTGGCATGAGAAGGACTTCCTTTCATTCGACGCCGGGCACAGAGTGGGAACCTTCCACGAATTCATCGACGAGGAGCAGTTCTCGGCGGAGGCCACGCTGCTGGCCAGGCGTGCAGCGCAGGAAGTCCTTGCGCTGCGCGATCGCTTCCCCTCGATCGCCCACGCGCTGGCGTGGACTACTGCCAATGCATCGCCCGCGCTATGGAACACGTACCACTCGGCGGTGTTGGCGGGGTTGGCGGGTGAGGTCGAACGCAGTGGGTTGCTGTTTACAGAAGTGATCGCCGATCCAAATGACGTGCCATGGGCCGTTGAGCTGAAGCAGAGGGTTGTCGGGCTGCTGCATTGCCTGGAGTCAGGGGCTGGCTTTGAACAGGAGATCGCGGCCACGGTCGGGCGAACGCGTATCGCGCTGGGACTGCCTGCCTGCCAGCGTGCAGCCAACGGGATCGAGTTTTGAGGGGAATTCACGGTGGTCGATCCGCTGCGTGCGGCTGACCCCCGGTGAGCCCAAGCCAGCCACGTCCAGCCTTGGGCTGCCGCCGCCAGGAGCAGGACAAGCCCATGCGTGGTTGCACCGTCCTGAAGGTATTGGCCATCCTGGCGTGGGCGAGTGCTGACCGGGGAGCTGGGGGGCTCCCCATCGTCATATCGCCCTGATCAGGAACAAGCGGAAGTCTGTTCCTTCTGACCCGGCTGGGATGCTGCACGCCATGCCCATCYTTGCAAGATTCCGYTCCCAGAATGCRTGCGCCRCATGATCCTTGCGGAATGTGGCCAGCARCCATTCYCCCGYYGTTGGCCGCACAAGCTCTGCGACCACTGCGGACGCGATGCCTTTGCCCCGATGCCTTGGAAGGATGAACAGATCGGCCAACTCTGGCAGGCGCCGCCCCTGGAAGTCGACTTCATCCACCTGGACGAATCCACACAGCTGGCCATCGAGCCAGAGCAGACGGGTCCACTCCGGCTCTTCCTGCAGGCGGGCCCGGACATCGGCAAGTGTGCAGTCGTAGAGACCATCGGCAAGGATCTCCTCACCACTCCAGGCAGAGGCTTCGAAGTAGTACAGCTGCATCAATCTGAAGACCACATCTGCGTCCTGCGCAGTTGCTTTGACCAGCGTCAGTCCGTCCATGCAGTAGAGGTCCATCCAGGGCAACCGCGCCCATCCTGATGATAGCTGGCGCAGGATCGGCCAGTAGTGGTTCTGCAGTTCCGGCCGTACGTGGATGGAAGCGCGCGGTAGCAGGTGCGATGCAGGTCTACGGCCTGGCAAGGTGCAGCCCCCATCGGCCAACGCTCCCTGTACTGACATGCAGGCAGCCCCTTTACCGATGGGCAGCCTGCGCTTGCAGGGCGATGCTGCGGCATGCGCTTCCCACTGCCTTCTGCCCTTGGTGAACCGTTGCAGGCCGCCTTTCGCCTGTTGCTGCCCCTGCGCTGCCTGGTCTGCAGCGAGYGCGGCCACGACACCCTCGACCTCTGCGTCGCCTGTCTCGCCGACCTACCGTGGGCGGGTCGCGCCTGCCTTCGCTGCGCGCTGCCGCTACCGGAGGAAGCCCTGCCCATCTGCGGCACCTGCCGTGACGAGCCGCCGCCGCAGACCGCTACCCACGCCAGCCTGCTGTACGTGCCGCCGATCGATCAACTGCTGGTCCGCTACAAATTCCACCAGGACCTGGCTGCCGGACGCCTGCTTGCGCAGTTGATGCTGCGCAATCCGCCGCCATGGTCGTGCCCACCGCTGGTACCGGTGCCGCTGCATCCCAAACGCCTGCGCCAGCGCGGCTATGATCAGGCAGCCGAGCTGTGTCGGCTGCTGCGGACGCCGAGGTGGCGCGGGCTGTACCGTCGCCGTCATACCGCGCCGCAGTCCGAACGCAGCGCCGAGCAGCGCCGCGACAACCTGTTCGACGCCTTCGATGTGCGCGGTGCCGTCCCCGCGCGGCTGACCATCGTCGACGACGTGATGACCACCGGCAGCACCGTGCTGGAAGTCGCCGAGACGCTGCGGCTGGTGGGGGCTGAAGATGTGCGGGCATGGGTCTGTGCGCGGGTGCCGTGATCGCGCCTTTCATTCCGTAGGTCTAGGATGTTCGCGAACCCGGATCGAAGGAGTGGTCATGAATTCCCCTCTGTCTCCCTTGTTGTCGGCCGTTGGACGCAGCTGGTGGATCCTGCTGCTGTACGGTCTGGTCGCGCTGGGCTTCGGCATCATCGCGATCGGCTGGCCGATGTCAGCGGCTATCGCGCTGGCGTGGACGCTGGGCGTGATGGCGATCGTGGAAGGCGTCATCAGCCTGCTGGCGCTGATTACCGGTGGTAGTGGCGCCTCGCGTGGCTGGCTGCTGCTGTATGTGGTCGCCTCGCTGGGCTTCGGTATCCTGGCGGTGATCAATCCGCTGGCCACCGCCAGCGTGCTGGTGCTGTTCCTGGCGGCATGGCTGCTGGTGGCAGGCATCTATCGCATCGTCTTCGCCATCCGCGTGCGCAGGCAGATCCAGGGTGAGTGGTTGCTGATTCTCAGCGGCGTGCTGGCCATCGTGCTGGGCCTGCTGTTCGCGGCCAATCCGTATGCCGGCGTGGCGGTAACCACGTTGTGGATCGGCATAGGCAGCCTGCTGTACGGCGTGCTGCAGGTGCTGGTGGCGTTCAAGCTGAGGAAGCTGCGCTGATGCGGGCCTGGAACAGATGGGCGCTGCTCGGCGGCGGCCTCGCGGTGTTGCTGCTGGCGGGCTGCAACCGGGTGCTTCCGGCGGAGACCCGGCATCCGCCGCGGGAGGGGGTGCAGGTGCAGATGCGTGAGGTCGATCCCGATGGTCGCGCTACCCTGCAGTGGCAAGGGCGCAGCATCGCCGTGAAAGCGCCGCCGATGCTCACCAGTGCCGATATCGTCGACGTGCGAGCGGCGTTGGACGCCGCGCACCAGCCCGTACTGGAACTGACGTTCCGCAAGGAGTCCGCCGGCCGGTTGCTGCACGCGACCGAGGCCCTGGTGGGCAAGCAGGTGGCGCTTACCGTCGATGACCACGTGCTGTCCGTGGCCACCATAGCGGGCCCTTTTGGCGAGTCCATGCAGGTGGCCGGTACCAACATGAGCGTGGCCGAAGTGCACGACATGGCGCGCTACATCGTGCACGGCGGCCCTGCGCCGCCACAGCAGCGCTGAATCAGCGCTGCTTTCCTGCAAACCCGGCTTCGATCTCTTCCAGCGAGCGCCCCTTGGTTTCCGGCAGCCAGAATGCGGCCACCAGGAAGAACACGAACGTGCAGCCCGCCCAGAACAGGAACATGCTGGCGTAGCCGTAGTGTCCCACCGTCGGCAGGAAGATGGCGGCAATGGTGGTGGACACGAACTGGTTGACCAGCAGCGCGATGCTCATGCCGTTGGAGCGGATGCGGTTGGGCATCAGCTCGGACAGCGCCAGCCACACGCACACGCCTGGGCCAACTGCGAAGAACGCCACGAATACCAGGATGCAGGCAGCGACGGCCCAGCCATGCGCGGGCGGCGGAATCGGGCCGATACGGGCTTGCTCGATGCGCAGCGGTGCCTGCGCGGCACTGGCCGGGTCGGCGAACGGATTGAGGTGCAACGTGCGGAAGAACGCGCCGATGACGCTGTCCGGCTGCACGGTGCCGGCGCGCTCGATGCGCAGCTCGCGGTCGGTCAGGTTGTCGCTGCGCAGCGCGCGCACGTTGGTGAAGTCGCCATAGGCGTAGGACACGGTCAGCTGCAGTGGCCGGCCTTCGCGGTCGACGCCACCGGCAAGCCGCTGCCACTGCGCGTCATCCAGTACCAGTTGCAGACCATCGCCACTCACTGCGGCCTGCAGGTGCGGCTGCACGTCGGCGCGGCCCCGTTCGGCTTGGAAGAACAGCGTTGCTGCGGCCAGCAGGGCCACGCAGATGCCACCGCTGCCCAGCATCAGCAGGAACTTGCGACCCTTGCGGTCGACCAGCAGCAGCGCGGCGACGGTCATCACCGCGTTGAGCAGTTTGATCGCCACGTCGGCGCCGTTGGCCACCGAGCCGGACAGGCCTGCCTGGTTGAGGATGTTGACCGCATAGGCCAGCACCGAGTTGATGCCGGTGGCCTGGGTGCAGGCCAGCACCACGCAGGCCAACACGAACGGCACCACGTAGCGGCGGCTGAGCAGCGGGTCACGCTTGCCGCTGCTGCTGCTCGATTCCGGAGCCTGGATCTGCGCCAGGGTGGGCTCGACGTCGGCAGCGGGCAGCACGCGCTGCAGGCTGCGGCGCGCATCATCGATGCGGCCACGACGCACCAGCCAGCGCGGTGATTCGGACAGCCAGAAGATGCCAGCGCAGAACAGCAGGCCCGGTGCCAGGCAGGTCCAGAAGATGGTTCGCCAAGCGTGGTCCTTCACCGTGAACAGCTCCTGCGCCTGCTGCGCGACCGGCAGCGAGCGCACCGACTCTGCGGCAGCGTCCACGGCATGGGCGTGGTACAGGCCGATCAACGCGGCCAGCACCAGGCCGACGGTCAGCAGCAGCTGGAACATCGCCGCGCCGCGGCCGCGTCGTTCCGGGCTGAGCACTTCGGCCAGGTACAGGGGAATGACCACGCCGATCAGGCCGCCGCTGACACCCTGCAGCAGGCGCCCCAGCAGCAGCGGGGTGTAACCCGAGGCCAGTGCCATGATCGGGATGCTGGCGGTGAACAGCACGCCGGCCAGCAGCATCGCGCCACGGCGGCCGATGAGGTCGGCGATCATGCCGGCGAACAGCGAGGACAGCACGCTGCCCAGCAGCACCGCGGCGACGACGAAACCGAGCTGCTGGCTGCTGAGCTGCCAGGCGTGGCTGGCAGTCGCTTCGAGGTAGGGCAGGGCACCGGCGATGATGCCGATGTCGATGCCGTACAGYAGGCCACCGAGGCCGCCGATGAAGAGCAGGTAACGTACGGGCCAGCGCGGGGCGGTGGAAGCGGGTACGGCAGGTGCAGTGGCTGCGGTCATCGGCTCGTTCCTGGACTGACGGGATGGTGCGTGGCTGATGCAATGCGCTTGCGCGCCTTGTGTGCGGCATCCGGGCCGCATGGCGCGTGTCAGTCCAGATCGATCAATCGACCGCCTACCACCACTTTCTGCAGGCGCAGTTCCGCATCCAGCACCACCAGGTCGGCGCGGGCGTCGGGCGCAATGCGGCCGCGATCGCTCAAGCCCAGGTAATCGGCCGGGAAGGTGGACACGCGCTGCGATGCGTCAGCCAGATCCAGACCCACCTGCACCAGGTTGCGCAGCGCCTGGTCCATGGTCAGCGCGCTGCCGGCCAGCGAGCCGGTGGCCAGGCGCACGCAGCCGCCGCACTTGTGTACGCGCTGCTCGCCCAGTGCGTACTCACCATCGGGCATGCCGGTGGCGGCCGTCGCGTCGGTTACCGCATACAGGCGCGGAATCGCGCGTGCGGCCAGACGGATCACGCCGGGATGGATGTGCTGCAGGTCGGGAATGATCTCGGCGTACTGCGCATGCGCCAGGGCAGCGGCGGCGATGCCCGGCCGGTAGTGGTCGACGCCGGTCATGCCGTTGAACAGATGGGTGAAACCGGAAGCGCCGGCCTGCAATGCGGCCACGCCTTCCTCGTAGGTGCCTGCACTGTGGCCGAGCTGCACGCGGATGCCGAGTGCGGACAGCGCGGGGATCAGTGCGGTGTGCTCGCCGATCTCCGGCGCCAGCGTCATCACCCGGATCGGTGCCAGCGCGTGCAGCTGCCGCACCAGCGCCATCGTCGCCTCGATCGTACGATTGGGTTGTGCGCCCAGCCGCTGCGGGCTGATGAAGGGGCCTTCCAGGTGCACACCGGCGATGCAGGCGGCATCGGCATCGGGCGCTGCCATCGTTGCCGCAACGCCCTGCAGCGCGTATTCGATCTCGTCCAGGCCAGCGGTCATGGTGGTCGCCAGCAGCGTGGTGGTACCAAAGCGCGCATGGGTGCGGGCGATGCTGCGGGCCACGTCGCCGCCCTGCATCAGGTCGACGCCGGCCGCGCCATGCACGTGCAGGTCGATGAAGCCGGGCAGGATCACCGGCAGTTGCGGGTCATCGCCGCCGCTGTGGTCATCTACCTGCAGCTGGCGCACGTGTGAATCGAACTGGACCTGGCCGCGACGCCAGCCCAACGGGGTGAGGATGCGGCCGTGCAGGGAGCGGGTGTCGGTCATGCGGGGGGCTCGGCGATGATCACTTCGATGCCCAGCCGCTGCAGCCCCTCGCGGGTCGCGTCGTCGATGCCGGCGTCGGTGATGATGGCGTGGATCTGATCGAGGCGGGCGATGCGGTGCAGGCTGACGCGTCCGAATTTGGAGGCGTCGGTGAGCACCACGATGCGCCGCGCGCGTTCGACCATGCGGTGGTTGAGGCGGGCTTCGGCTTCGTCGTGGGTGGTCAGGCCGAACTGCAGGTC
>NZ_JBFTNR010000149.1:0-6956 GCF_056665995.1 Stenotrophomonas sp. 05L44_2 | reverse complement strand
GCCCAGGCCGGTGCCGTGGCGGCCGCGGTCGCCGCGTTCGACGCTGTAGAACATGTCGAAGATGCGCGCGCGCTCGTCGTCGGGAATGCCGGGGCCGGCATCGATCACGTCGATGCGCAGCTGACCGTCCAGTTCGCGCGCCAGCACCTGCACGGCGGCATCGGCTGGCGAGAACTTGGCAGCGTTCTCCATCACGTTGAACACCGCCTGTTCCACCAGTGCCGGATGCACCCATATCGGTGCCAGCGTTGCCGGAATATCCAGCTCCAGCCGCACCTTCGGCTGGTAGCGCTGCAGGCGTCGGGCGGCCGAACCGATCAGCTCGTCCACGCCTATCCAGTCGCGGTTGATCTTCAGGCCCTCGTGGCCCAACCGGGTCATGTCCAGCAGGTTCTGGATGTAGCGGTCCAGGCGCTCGCCTTCGACCAGGATGGTGTCCAGCAACGCGCGGCGGTCGGCCAGATCCATCGCCGTACCGTAGCTGGCCAGGCTGTCGGCCGAGCCGATCATCGCTGCCAGCGGCGAACGCAGGTCGTGCGACACCGAGGAAAGCAGGGCAGAGCGCAGCCGCTCGGTCTCGTTGCTCACATGCGCCTGTTCCAGCTCGGCCACCAGGCGCGTGCGCAACGCGGCCTGGGCGATGTCGTCGACCATCGCTTCGGCCAGCTGGCGCTGTTCGGGCAGCAGCCGCGCCTGCGCACCCGGCAGGTACAGGCCGGCCACGCCGATCGCGCGGTCTTCGCCGTCCAGCAGCGGCAGGAACCACCATTGCGCGCCGGCCAGGGTATCGGTGAAGCGGCCACTGGGCTGGCCATGGCGCAGGGCCCAGTCGGCCGCCGCCAGATCGGTATCACCGGGCAGGCTGCGGCCACCGGCGGCGGTATCGGCGCCGATCCGCAGCCAGGCCGGTACGTCCATGGCCTGTTCCAGCGCATGCCGGCCGGCCTGTGCCACTTCACCATTGCCGGCCGCGCTGGCCAGCTGCCGGCCCAGCTGCTGGCGTGCGCGTGCATGGCGGTTGGCCGCGCGCAGTGCGATCACCTGCATGCGCAGGCGCGACGCCAGGCGTCCGGCCACCAGCGCCGCCGCCAGGAACAGGAACACGGTGATCACGCCCTGCCGCGCGCCGATGGCGAAGGTGAAGCGCGGCGCGATGAACAGGAAGTTGTAAGCGAGAAAACACAGGATCGCCGCCATCACCGCGACGCTGGCGCGGGTACGTGCAGCCACCAGCACCACCGCCACGATGAACACCATCGACAGATCGGCCATGCCCACCCAGCGTTCGACCAGCCACGCCACCGCGCAGGCAAGGGCGGTGGCGATCAGGGCCTGCAACGGCTCGTGGCTGACCCCGCGCATCGGTGGCAGCAGCCCCTCTCGACGGGAACGCGCACGCGCCTGCGGCGTGCTGATGATGGTGATCTCGTAGTGCGCGCCGCGCTGGATCAGCTGCTGGGTCAGGGTGCGGTTGAACATCCGCGCCAGCGGCCGTTCGCGGGTACGCCCCAGCACCAGCGTCGATACGCCGTTGTGCGCGGCGTGGTCGAGCAATGCATCGGCGATGCTTGAACCATGCAGCAGCTCGGCTTCGCCGCCGAGGCGGCGGGCCAGCGCGAACGCAGCATCGATCTCGCGCCGGGTCGCTTCGTCCTGGCGGCGCCCCTGCACMGTCACCACCGTCCACGGTGCATCGCGGCGTTCGGCGATGCGCCGTGCCACCCGCACCAGGTATTCGCTCTGGCCACCGCCGTCGATCGCCACCAGCACGCCACGCCGCAACGGCAGATTGCTCTCGCCGCGCGCGGCGCGGGCTTCGCGCAGGCTGCTGTCGACACGGTCGGCGGCCTCCTGCATCGCCAGCTCGCGCAATGCGGTCAGGTTGGCCGGCGAGAAGAACGCCTGCAGGGCCTGCGCGGCCTGCTCGGGCACGTACACCTTGCCCTGCTGCAGGCGCGCGATCAGTTCGCGCGGCGGCAGGTCGACCAGCACGATGTCATGCAGGCGGTCGAGCACGCCATCGGGCACGGTCTCGCTGACACGCACGCCGGTGATGCGCATCACCACATCGTTGAGGCTTTCCAGATGCTGGATGTTGACCGTGGTCCAGACGTCGATGCCGGCGTCCAGCAGTTCCATCACGTCCTGCCAGCGCCGTTCGTGGCGGCTGCCCGGCGCATTGCGATGGGCCAGCTCGTCCACCAGCACCAGCGCTGGTTTTCTCGCCAGCACGGCGTCCAGGTCCATCTCCTGCAGGTCGTGGCCATGGTAGGCCACGTCCTTCAGCGGCAGCCGTGGCAGGCCTTCCAGCAGGGCCTGGGTATCGGCACGGCCGTGGGTCTCCACCAGCCCGACCACCAGGTCCACGCCACGGCGCAGCTGTTCCTGCGCGCGGGTCAGCATGGCGTAGGTCTTGCCSACGCCGGGCGCAGCGCCCAGGAACACGGTGAGCTTGCCACCGGCTTCGCGTTGCAGTCCTTCCACCAGGGCGTTGGCCTGGCGGGTCCGCAGATCAGTCATGGGAGCCGCTGTCATGGCCGCCATTGTGCGCGCAGCGGGTGCAGCCCTGCATCACGGCGCGCGTGCCGCGTGGTCCAGTGCGAAGTTCAGCGTCACCACGTTCACCCGTGGCTGGCCGAATACGCCCCATTGCCGGCCCTGCGTGTTGGCCTTCACCAGTGCCTGCACCTGCTCGACGGGCAGGCCACGCGCACGCGCCACCCGGGCCACCTGCAGCTGCGCTGCCGCCGGCGACAACTGCGGATCCAGCCCGCCGCCGGACTGGGTGACCAGATCGGCAGGCACCTGCGCGGGCGTGACGCCTTCGCGCGCGGCCACTGCTGCGGTGCTCGCCGCCACACGCTCGGCCAGCGCCGGGTTGCTGCGGGCCAGGTTGGAGCCGGCCGCCGCCATCGGGTCGTAGTTGGCGGCCGACGGTCGCGCCTGGAAGTAGCCATCGCCGGTGAACGGCTGCGACAGCCATGCCGACGCACGCACCTGGCCGCGGCCATCGCGCAGCAGGCTGCCTTCGGCCTGCGCCGGGAAGGACAGGCCGGCAAAACCGGTGGCGATGCCGGCGTAGACCGCACCGGCCAGCAGCAGGGTGGCCACGCCCAGGCCGATGGCCGGGCGCCAGCTGGCGCCATCCTGCAGCGTGGCCACGCGCGCCTCGCGCTTCAGCTCGCGGGAAAGGGAAGGGGAGTCAGAACGGTTCATGCGCCGAATACCAGGACAAGAAGGAGGTCGATCAACTTGATCGCCGCGAACGGCAGCAGCACGCCACCCAGGCCGTACACCAGCATGTTCCGGCGCAGCAGCGCCGTTGCGGTGGCCGGGCGGAAGCGCACACCGCGCAACGCCAGCGGGATCAGGGCGGGAATCACCAGGGCATTGAAGATCAGCGCCGCAAGCACCGCGTTGCGCGGGCTCGACAGCTGCATCACGTTCAGCGCGGCCATCGCAGGCACGGTGGCGGCAAACAACGCCGGCAGGATCGCGAAGTACTTGGACACATCGTTGGCCAGCGAGAACGTGGTCAGCGCGCCGCGGGTGATCAGCTGCTGCTTGCCCACCTCCACCACCGCCAGCAGCTTGGCCGGATCCGAATCCAGATCGACCATGTTGCCGGCTTCCTTGGCCGCCTGCGTGCCCGAATTCATCGCCAGGCCGATGTCGGCCTGGGCCAGCGCCGGCGCATCGTTGGTACCGTCGCCGACCATCGCCACCAGGCGGCCACCGGCCTGCTCGGCACGGATGCGGGCCAGCTTGTCCTCGGGCCGTGCCTCGGCGATGTAGTCATCCACGCCGGCTTCGGCGGCGATCGCAGCAGCCGTCAGCGGGTTGTCACCGGTGATCATCACCGTGCGGATGCCCATCGCCCGCAGCTGTGCGAACTTCTCGCGCATGCCGTGCTTGACCACGTCCGACAGCTCGATCACGCCCAGCACATGGCGACCCTCGGCCACTACCAGCGGCGTGGCACCGTTGCGCGCGACCTGGTCCACGCGCCCGGCCAGTTCGGCCGGTACGGTGCCGCCGAGCGCCTGCACATGGGCGCGGATCGCATCGGCAGCGCCCTTGCGGATCTGCCGGCCGTGCATCAGGTCGACACCGGACATGCGGGTCTGCGCACTGAAGGCCAGGTAGTCGGCCTGGTCCGGCTCGGCGGTGGTGCAGCCCTGTTCGCGGGCCAGGCGCACGATCGACTTGCCTTCCGGGGTCGGGTCGGCCAGCGATGACAGCAGCGCCGCCTCACGCAGCTGGTCGGCGTCGATTCCGGCCAGTGCGTGGAAGTGGCTGGCCTGGCGGTCGCCGTAGGTGATGGTGCCGGTCTTGTCGAGCAGCAGCACGTCGACGTCACCGGCCACTTCCACCGCCTTGCCCGACTTGGCCAGCACGTTGGCCGCCAGCGCGCGGTTCATGCCGGCGATGCCGATGGCCGGCAGCAGGCCACCGATGGTGGTCGGGATCAGGCACACCAGCAGCGCGATCAGCAGCAGCGGATCCACCTTGACGCCCACCGACGCACCGATCGCCGGCAGCGTCGCCACCACCACCAGGAAGGTCAGCGTCATCGCCGCCAGCAGCAGGGTCAGCGCGATTTCATTCGGGGTCTTCTGACGGTTGGCGCCTTCCACCAGCGCGATCATGCGGTCCAGGAAGCTGTGTCCCGGCTCGGCAGTGATGCGCACGACGATCTGGTCGGACAGCACCTTGGTGCCGCCGATCACGCCGGAGCGATCAGTACCCGCCTCGCGCAGCACCGGTGCCGACTCGCCGGTCACCGCCGCTTCGTTGATGGTGGCCAGGCCCTGCACGATCTCGCCGTCGGCCGGCACCAGCTCGCCGGCACTGACGATCACATGATCACCGGGGCGCAGTTCCGCGGCGGGCACCTGGGTCTCGCTGGCACCGGCCTGCGCCGACGCCAGGCGACGCGCCACCAGGTCCTGGCGGGCGCGGCGCAGCGAGGCGGCCTGGCCACGGCCACGTGCTTCGGCCACGGCCTCGGCGAAATTGCCGAACAGCACGGTGACCAGCAGGATCGCGGTCACCGCCAGGCCGAAGCCCAGTGGTGCATTGCCGGTCAGGGTGATGATCGCGGCGACGATCGTGCCGGCCATCACCACCGCCATCACCGGGCTGCGCACCAGATGCATCGGCGACAGCTTGCGTACGGCCTCGATGAGCGCGCGGCGCAGGCCGGCGGCATCGAGCAGGGCCGGGCGGGAAGCCACGGAAGAGGAACGGTTTGCGGTTGCGTGACTACTCATGGGGTGTCCTCAGTGCAGTCCCAGGCTCAGGTGGTCGGCGATCGGGCCGAGTACCAGCGCCGGCATGAACTGCAGCACGGTCAGGATGACGATCACCGAGACCAGGGTCAGGGCGAACGTCGGGGTTTCGATCTGCAGGCTGCCGGCCGATTCAGGGGCCTGCCGCTTGGCGGCCAGCTGTGCGGCCACCACCAGCGGGATGATCAGCAGCGGGAAGCGGCCCAGCAGCAGCACCAGCGAGCAGCTCAGGTTCCACCAGGGCGTGGCGTCACCCAGTCCCTCGAAGCCCGAGCCGTTGTTGGCGTAGGCCGAGACGTACTCGTAGAACACCTGGCTGATGCCATGGAAGCCGGGATTGGAGGTGCCCGCCAGACCCGGCACGGCCAGCGTGATCGCGGTGAACAGCAGCAGGGTGATCGGCTGCAGCAGCACCAGCAGTGCCAGCAGGCGCACCTGCGGCGTTTCCAGCTTGCGGCCGAACAGTTCCGGTGTACGGCCGGTCATCAGCCCGGCCAGGAACACACCCAGCAGCAGGTACACGATGAACTGCTGCAGGCCGCAGCCGATGCCGCCCCAGATCGCGCTGACCAGCATGTTGACCATCGCCAGGCCGCCGGACAGCGGGCTCAGCGAATCATGCATGCCGTTGACCGAACCGTTGGAGACCTGGGTGGTCACCGCCGCCCACAGCGCGGTGCCATCGGCGCCGAAGCGTACTTCCTTGCCTTCCATCAGCAGCGGCGTGGCCGCGCTGGCGCTATGGCCCTCGCTCCATACCATCGCACCGGTGGACAGCAGCGACATGCCGAGCATGCAGCTGAACACCAGCGCGCCGAAACGACGGCGCCCGGTGAACGCGCCGATCATGAAGATCACCGCCATCGGCACCAGCAGGATGCCGATCACCTCCAGCATGTTCGACACCGGGGTCGGGTTCTCCAGCGGGAAGCTGCTGTTCGGGCCATACCAGCCGCCGCCGTTGGCGCCCAGCTGTTTGGCCGCGACCATCGCCGCAACCGGGCCCAGCGGCAGCTTCTGCTGCGCCATGCCGGCACTGGCATCGATCGGCGTGGCCTGGGGGCCACCGGCCATCGTGGAGGGCACGCCCTGGCTGGTCAGCAGCAGCGTCCATACCAGGCACAGCGGCAGCAGGAAGCGCACGCACAGGCGCACGACGTCGGCGTAGTAATTGCCCACCGCCACCTGGCGGTCATCGCCCGCGGCGGGCGCAGTAACCGATTTCGGCGCGCGCGAGAACAATGCACGCAACGTGGCCACGGCCAGCGCCAGGCCCATCATCGGCGTCACCACCTGCAGGCCGGTGATGCCGGTCATCTGCGAGAAGTAGGACAGCTGGGCCTGGCCGGAATAGTGCTGCTGGTTGGTGTTGGTCAGGAACGAGATCATCGTGTGCAGCGCCGTGTCCCAGCGCATGTTCGGGATCTGGTCCGGATTCAACGGCAACCACGCCTGGGTCATGAACACGGCCTGGGTCAGCACCGCGATCACCACGTTGCTGAGCACGAATGCCAGCACGTAGCCACGCCAGGACATCGAACGTGAAGGATCAACGCCGAGCACCTTGTACAGCGGCTTTTCGATCCAGTGGAACAGCACGTCGACCTTCATCGGCGTGCCGCGCATCACCCGGGCGAGGTACAGGCCCAGGGGCCAGGCCAGCAG
>NZ_JBFTNR010000148.1:0-6991 GCF_056665995.1 Stenotrophomonas sp. 05L44_2 | reverse complement strand
GTCCACCTTCAGCGCGTGGTACACCTTCGGCACCGACTCGCGGGGGAATTCGACGTCGACGACGGCGCCGATGATCTGAACGATCTTGCCCTGACTCATTGCTGCATCCTCTAAATGTGTGCTTTTAACGAACGCGGTCAGACTGCTGCCGCGCCGCCGACGATTTCGGAGATTTCCTGGGTGATCGCTGCCTGGCGGGCCTTGTTGTAGACCAGCTGCAGGGTTCCGATCAGCTTGTTGGCGTTGTCACTGGCCGACTTCATCGCCACCATGCGCGCGGCATGCTCGGAAGCGACGTTTTCCAGCAGCGCCTGGTACACCAGCGACTCGATGTAACGCGTCATCACGTGCTCGAGCACGGTCGCGGCATCGGGTTCGTACAGGTAGTCCCAGTCGTGGTGCGCAACCTGCTTCTCAGCGGCCGGCAGCGGCAGCAGCTGATCGAAGCTGGCCTTCTGCGTCATCGTGTTGACGAAGCGGTTGTAGACCAGGTACACACGGTCGACCTTGCCTTCGGTGAAGGCGTCGAGCATGACTTTGATCACACCGATCAGCGATTCCAGCTTCGGCGTGTCGCCGATGTGGGTCACCGTGCCGACCATGTTCACCTTGACCCGGCGGAAGAAGGTCGATGCCTTCTGGCCGATGGTCACCAGGTCCACTTCGGCGCCCTTGTCCTGCCAGGCCTTGGCTTCGCCAAGCATCCTGCGGAACAGGTTGTTGTTGAGGCCGCCGGCCAGACCGCGATCGGAGGAGATCACGATGAAACCGACCCGCTTGACCTGCTCACGCTCGACCAGGAACGGATGCTGGTAGTCGGTGCTGGCCTGCGCCAGGTGGCCGATCACCTGCTTCATCGCCTGCGCGTACGGACGCGAGGTCTTCATCCGATCCTGCGCCTTGCGGATCTTGGAGGCCGAGACCATTTCCAGGGCGCGCGTCACCTTGCGGGTGTTCTGCACGCTCTTGATCTTGGTTTTGATTTCGCGTCCGCTTGCCATCTTTTATTCCCGTGGCGCGGGGCCGGGGCCCCGCGTTGTTCAACCGTTTGATCGTCTGGTCCAGCGGAGCATCGCTCCGCTCTACAGGACCTCGATTACCAGCTGCCGGTGGTCTTGAACTCGACGATGCCCTTCTTGAAGGCACCTTCGATGTCGTTGTCCCAACCGCCGGTGGCGTTGACCTTGCCGATCAGTTCGCCCTGGGTATTGGCGAAATGCGCGTGCAGGCCTTCTTCGAACGCCAGCAGCTTGCTGACCGGCACGTCGTCGAGGTAACCCTCGTTGACGGCGTAGATCGACAGCGCCTGGTTGGCGATCGACATCGGCGCGTACTGCTTCTGCTTCATCAGCTCGGTGACGCGCTGGCCGCGCTCAAGCTGCTTGCGGGTGGCTTCGTCCAGGTCCGAGGCGAACTGCGCGAACGCAGCCAGCTCGCGGTACTGGGCCAGCGAGATACGGATGCCGCCGGACAGCTTCTTGATGATCTTGGTCTGCGCCGAACCACCGACGCGCGACACCGAGATACCGGCGTTCACGGCCGGGCGGATGCCGGCGTTGAACAGATCGGTTTCCAGGAAGATCTGACCGTCGGTRATCGAGATCACGTTGGTCGGMACGAACGCGGAMACGTCGCCGGCCTGGGTYTCGATGATCGGCAGCGCGGTCAGCGAACCGGTCTTGCCGGTCACCGCACCGTTGGTGAACTTCTCGACGTACTCTTCGGACACGCGGGCAGCGCGCTCGAGCAGACGGGAGTGCAGGTAGAACACGTCRCCCGGGTAGGCTTCRCGGCCCGGCGGACGCTTCAGCAGCAGCGAGATCTGGCGGTAGGCCACGGCCTGCTTGGACAGATCGTCGTACACGATCAGCGCGTCTTCGCCGCGGTCCATGAAGTACTCGCCCATGGTGCAGCCCGAGTAGGCGCTGATGTACTGCATCGCGGCCGATTCGGACGCGGTGGCAGCCACCACGATGGTGTGCGCCAGGGCGCCGTTCTCTTCCAGCTTGCGCACGATGTTGGCAACGGTCGAAGCCTTCTGGCCGATCGCTACATACACGCACTTGATGCCGGTACCCTTCTGGTTGATCACCGCATCGATGGCCAGTGCGGTCTTGCCGGTCTGGCGGTCACCGATGACCAGCTCGCGCTGGCCACGGCCGATCGGGATCATCGAGTCGACCGACTTGTARCCSGTCTGCACCGGCTGGTCGACCGACTTRCGCCAGATCACGCCCGGAGCAACGCGCTCCACCGGAGCGGTCAGCTGGGTGGCCAGCGGGCCCTTGCCGTCGATCGGCTCGCCGAGCGCGTTGACGACGCGGCCCAGCAGTTCCGGACCGACCGGCACTTCCAGGATGCGGCCGGTGGTCTTGGCGACGTCACCTTCGCGCACGTTCTCGTAGCCACCCAGGACCACGGCGCCGACCGAGTCGCGCTCCAGGTTCAGGGCCAGGGCAAAGGTGTTGTTCGGCAGTTCGATCATTTCGCCCTGCATCACGTCGGCCAGACCGAAGATGCGCACGATGCCGTCGGACACGCTGGTCACGGTGCCTTCGTTGCGCGATTCCGCGGCCAGCTTGACCTTCTCGATGCGGTTCTTGATCAGTTCGCTGATTTCGGAGGGGTTGAGCGTGGTTGCCATCGTCAAGTCCTAGTGCCGGCAGCGGGGCCGGACGTTAAATGAATTCAGTTAGCGAGCGCGGTCTGCAGACGGGCCAGCTTGCCCTTCAGCGAACCATCGATGACCACGTCGCCGGCGTCGATCACAGCGCCGCCGATCAGCGAGGCGTCGACCGCGGTGGCCACTTCGACCTCGCGGTTGAAGCGCTTGCGCAGCGCGGCCTTGATCGCGTCCAGCTCGGCAACCGACAGCTCGGCCGCGGAGGTCACCGTGGCCTTGACCACGTGCTCGGCCTCGGCGCGCAGGGCGTCGAACATGCCGGCGATCTCCGGCAGCAGCGGCAGACGATGCGACTCGGCAAGCACAGCCAGGAAGCGCGAGTAGGTCTCGCCGCGGGACTCCGGCGCCAGCAGGGCGATGGCGTCATCGCGACCCAGCTCCGGGTTGGCGAGCAGGGCCGCCACGCGCGGGTCGGCGGCGACGTGGGCGGAGAACGCCAAAGCGTCCGACCACGGCGCGAACGCGCCTTCGTCACGCGCGGTCGCGAAGGCGGCGCGGGCGTACGGGCGGGCAAGCGTGAGGGCCTGGCTCATCCTTAAATCTCCGAGGCCAGCTCGTCGAGCAGCGCCTTGTGGGCGTTGGCGTCGATTTCGCGCTTGAGCAGCTTTTCGGCACCGGTCACGGCCAGCGCGGACACCTGCTTGCGCAGATCTTCACGGGCACGGTTGGCGGCGGCGTCGATTTCGGCCTGGGCCAGGTCCTTCTGACGGGTGGCTTCGGCAACAGCTTCGTTGCGGGCCGCGTCGACGATCTGGTTGGCACGCGCGTGGGCCTGGTCGATGATCTCGTTGGCCTTGGTGCGGGCTTCCTTCAGCGCTTCATTGACCTTGTCCTGCGCCTGGGCCAGATCTTTCTGGCTGCGGTCGGCAGCAGCGAGGCCTTCAGCGATCTTCTGCTGGCGCTCTTCGATCGCGTTCATCAGCGGYGGCCAGATCTTGGTCGCGATGAGCCAGATCAGGGCGGCAAAGGCCAGGGCCTGGGCGATGAGGGTAAAACCGATATCCATGGGGTTCGCTCAGTCGGTTGTGACGGGATGGATGCGCCGCCACACGGGCGGCGCCTCCGAACCTTCATCCGCGACCAGGCGCCTGCGGCGCCCGGTCGTTTCACTTTCGCTGGATCAGCCAGCGATTGCCGGCAGGCGCGAGATGAACTCGCCGACCAGCGGGTTGGCGAAGGCGAACAGCAGGCCCACGGCGACCGAGATGATGAAGGCGGCGTCGATCAGGCCGGCGGTGATGAACATGCGGACCTGCAGGACCGGGATCAGTTCCGGCTGGCGCGCGGCCGACTCCAGGAACTTACCGGCCATGATGGCCAGACCCAGACCGGCGCCCAGCGCGGCCAGGCCGATCATGATGCCGACGGCGAGGACGGTGGAGCTCTGAACTTGGGCGAGATTGGTCAGGACGGCGAAGTACATGGTTTTCTCCAGGAACTTGATTGCTAAGGGTTTAGAAACAAACGGATGAAGGGTGAAGCGAAACTCAGTGAGCGTCTTCCGACAGGCTCAGGTACACGATGGACAGCATCATGAAGATGAAGGCCTGCAGCGGGATCACCAGCAGGTGGAACAGCATCCAGCCGAAGCCGGCGAACGCGCCTGCAAACATGCCGGCGATACCTGCACCGCCCAGCACCCAGATCAGCAGGAACACGATTTCACCGCCGAACATGTTGCCGAACAGTCGCATCGCCAGCGAAATCGGCTTGCTCAGCCACTCGACGATGTTCAGGATCAGGTTGAACGGCATCATCCACTTGCCGAACGGTGCGGTCAGGAATTCCTTGGTGAAACCACCAATACCCTTGGCGCGCAACGCGAAGAACAGCATCAGGAAGAACACGCTGATCGACATGCCCAGGGTGGCATTGACGTCAGCGGTGGGGACCGGCTTCCAGTACGGCACGCCCATCAGTTCGAGCGGCTTGGCGATGAAGTCGGCCGGGATCATCTTGATGAGGTTCATCAGGAGGATCCAGAAGAAGATCGTGATCGCGATCGGGGTCACCAGCTTGCTGGTGCCGTGATAGGTGTCCTTGGCCTGGCGGTCAACGAACTCCAGGCAGATCTCGACGAATGCCTGCCACTTGCCCGGCACGCCGGAGGTGGCCTTGCGGGTCGCCATCCAGAAGGCGACGACCATCACCAGGCCCATCAGCAGCGAGGTTACCAGCGTGTCCACGTGGATCGCCCACGGGGTGCCATGACCTGCAGTCAGATTGTGCAGGTGATGCTGGATGTAGGAGGTGGGTGTAAGCGCCTCGCCTGCCATGTGTCCGGAACCTTAAGTTAAATGAATTCGATTAGCGCCTGGCCATGGCCAGGACCTGGAACATCAGCCCGACGGCGATACCGGCCAACAGCGCCAGTGCAGGCAGCTTGAAGACCAGGAACCCCACCATCAGGACACCAAAAACGAGCGCCCACTTGGCCACGATCGCAACGATCAGGCGTGCCATGGCCGAACCGGCCCCCAGCGCACCACCACCCAGCGCCATCCGTGCCGCCACCCAACCACCGGCCGAAACCGCCACACCGGATGCCAGGGCACCAAGGGCATACTTCGGCCCCACCAGCAGGAAGGCCAGAGCCAGGACAGCCACCGCGGCCAGCGGGTAGACCGCGGCGCGCAGCATCAGTCGCCGACCCGTTTCTACGGAGTTCAGCACAGGACGTCCCGCGTGGTTACAAGTGGATGGCTGAGGCGACTACAGCAGGGGGGGCCTCATCGAGCCGCCAAATTATAGCAATGGGACAATTTGCGAGACAACCGCTGCCTGTTCATATCGGAACAGCGCAAGTTGCGGTAAGGGCTGCGGTTTTGCAGCCCACCACGGGGACAATGCCATCTGCGCGATGTTGCGGTGCAGCGCATTGAACTTTGGTCGCAGGCGGCGGAACTTTCCGCCGACGGCAGTGGTCCCATCTTCCGACCTGCCTGCAGCTACCTCGTCGACGCTTCGCCTGCAGGTCCCCATGATGGCCCCGAAGCGCCGCTCCGGGGCCATCTTTTCGCAGGGCGCTGACAGCGCTGAACCGTCCACATCGCGTGGACCATACCTTCACGAATGGTGGACAGCGACGTCCGGCAAAGTGGCCTTCATTCCGATGAACCACTGCAAGGACTCTTTCGATGCGCTCCGTCCCCACCCTGCTCGCCCTCTCGCTTCTCGCCGCCGGCGCGTCGTTCGCCTCCTCCGCCCATGCCGCCGAAGGCGATGACCGCTTCGCCCTGCGCCTGGGTGCGATGAACATCGACTCGGACAACACCCTGCGCGGCAACACCAATGTCGCCGGCCAGGACATCGGCTTCTCCGAGGACTTCAAGCTGGGTGGCAAGGAATGGGAGCCGCGCATCGACGGCATGTTCCGCATCAGCAACCGCCAGCGCCTGCTGTTCAACTACTTCAAGTACGACAAGGACCGCCGCGAGACGCTTGGCCAGGACATTTCCTTCGGCAACGTCAACGTGCCGGCCGACAGCTTCGTCAAGGCCGAGCTGAAGTACCAGGTGGCCAGCCTGGTGTATGACTACTCGGTGGTGGACACCGAGAAGTTCGATCTCGGCCTGCAGCTGGGTGCCGAATACGCCAAGGTCAGCACCAAGGGCTACGCCGACCTGGGCACGGTGTATGAAGGCCAGTTCCTGGACGAGAAGACCGACGGTGTGGCGCCGGTGGTCGGTGCACGCCTGAGCTTCACCCCGTCCGAAAAGTGGATGATCACCCTGCAGGGCCAGTACCTCAACACGCGCTGGGGCAGCTTCGACGACTACAAGGGTGACCTCAGCCGCGCCAACGCGATCGTCGATTACCGCTTCACCCAGAACTTCGGCGTGTTCGCCGGCTACGACTGGTTCAAGCTGGATGCGGACAAGAAGGGCAGCGACGGCACCATCGGCCTGAAGCAGGAATTCAAGGGCCCGGTGGCGGGTATCAGCGTCACCTTCTAAACCCTGCTCCCCTTCCACAGCATTCTCTCTCCTGGCGCGGCCTCCGGAACATCGGGGGCCGCGTTTTTTTGTGGCTTCCTGGCAGAAGAGCAGAAGCGGGTTGGTCGAGCGCTGGAGGGAGAGGGGGCGGGGTGCGAATGTCCCCCGGCGCCGGCCTGCGGCCGTCACCTCCTCCTATACTTCGCACCCAGCCCCCTCTCCCTCCGCGTGTCAGGCATCCAGGCAGCCGCTGCGGTGGGAGTGGTTGTGGCTTCCGCCTTCCGCAAGCCGAGCCGCTGCGCGGGCGGCAGGCGTTTCGACAAAGTAAAGGAGGAGGCGACCGCCGAAGGCGGGCGACGGGGGACATTTGTCG
>NZ_JBFTNR010000147.1:0-7055 GCF_056665995.1 Stenotrophomonas sp. 05L44_2 | reverse complement strand
GCCAGCGGTCGAACAGATCCTTTTCCAGATCGATCGCCATGTGCTTGGACATCGGCGAGCCCTTGAACCTGCGGGTCCCGCGCAGCATCGCCGACCAGAAATCGACGAGCTGGGCCAGGTGTTCCGGCCAGTCGCGCACATGCCCTTCGAATACCGGCCCCAGACGCTCCTCTTCACGCACGCGCGCATAGAAATCATGGACCAACCGGGTCACTTCCTCCTCGCTGCACAACTCTGGCGAAGCAATGGGAAGGTCAGTCGTGGGCGTTGCGTTCATCAGGGTACCAAGTGCGGATCGGCAGTGTGCCGCATGCCGCCACCACCGCTGTTGATCCAGATCAATGTCAGCGCACTGCGGCGCACCTAGGCTGGCACGCTTGCAGGAAGCATGCCCTGCGGATGCTGCGCCAACCACGGCGAAGTATACGCGCCGCCCTCTTCTTCAACCCGAACCCGCATGAACACACCGACTTCCAGCCGCCAGCGGCGTATCCAGCATTGGGGTGCAGTCCTGTGGCCCAGCTTCATCGCCGCCGGCCTGGCCTGCGTGGTGTTCTTCGCCTTCGTCGATCCACTGCGGCTGCAGGCGATCAGCTTCCCGGGTACGGCCATCAGCCGTGAGCTGGGCTACACCGCAGGTTTCTTCATGTTCTGGGCGGTCACCGCACTTTCCAGCGCGGTGACCGGCTACCTGCTGCGGCCGATGCCGAACGAAGAGGATGAGGAGCTGCCACTGGGATGAGCATCACCGCATCCTCGCCCCTGCGCGCATGGCGTTGGCGCCGCACCTTGGGCCTTGCATTGCTGGTCCTGTTCCATGCGCTGCCGTGGCTGCAGTGGGATGGACGCCAGGCCCTGCTGCTGGACCTCAACGCGCGCCGCTTCGACCTGTTCGCCTGGACCCTGTGGCCGGATGACATCGGTGTGTTGCTGGGGCTGCTGGCGGTGATGGCGGTGGGTCTGGCCCTGCTCACCCACTTGGCTGGTCGCGTGTGGTGCGGACATGCCTGCCCGCAGACGCTATGGACACGAGCGTTCGACGGAATCGCGCAGGCATTGGCCCGCGTGCTGCCGGCGAAGCTGGCGCGGCCGGCCACCCAGCTGGCCTGGTTGCTGCTGTCGCTGTGGACCGGGATCACGTTCGTCGGGCTGTTCAGCCCGATCCGCGAACTGGTCACCGGCGCGTTCGATGGCGCATGGAGTGGCTGGGAGACCTTCTGGGTGCTGTTCTATGCCGGCGCCACGTGGGGCAATGCCGGGTTCCTGCGCGAGCAGGTGTGCCGATCACTTTGTCCGTTCGCGCGCATGCAGCCGTTGCTGACCGACCCGCACACCCCGCGCATGTTGTATGACCCACGCCGCGGCGAGCCGCGCGGCGCCCGCCCGCCGGCATTGGGCGGCGTGCTCGGCCGCGGTCGCGGCCTGCTCGATCCGACCACCGCGCAGGACTATGTCTTCCGTGCCGCGCATCCGCTGCTGGCCGGACCGATGCCCACCTTCAGCGCGGATCGGCTGGGCGACTGCCTCGATTGCATGGCCTGCGTGCGCGCGTGCCCGATGCAGCTGGACATCCGCCATGGCCCACAGGCCGACTGCCTGGCCTGCGGTGCCTGCCTGGAAGCGTGCACGCAGCAGCAGCATCAGGCCGGTTTCGGCCCCAGCCTGGTGCGCTACTGCAGCCCGCAGGTGATGGCAGGCCAGCCGCGCCGGTGGTGGCGCCCCCGCACCACGGCCCTGGCTTCGTTGCTGCTGGCGCTGCTGGTGTGCGGCGCTTGGCGCCTGCTCTGAATCAGCCCGGGTCGCCCGGGCGCGGCGGTACCAGCTGGGCGCGGCGGACGATGCCCAGTTGTTCGATGATCAGCGCCATTTCATTGGTGACATCGGTTCGCCCGGTCCCCTGCGGAACCAGACGATCAAGCACCTGCTGGTAGGTATCCCAGAACGCCGGACCGCATCCGTGTTTGTGATAACTGGCTTCCAGTTCGCGGCGTACCCGTTCAGCCAAGCCATGCATGCCGTATTCCATACGACCTCCGTTGGACTTGTTCTGCATCGTTGACGGTCGACCGATTCACTTGCGAGCTACTGAAAGACTCCCGGCCTTCACAGCCGGTTGATGCCAATTAGTCATAGATTTCACGACACGTCAATTACAGGCCGCGACTTTCGCGATTGAAATTATTAATCGTTCATGAAAGGCCGTAGCGACCGGGATCAGAAACGTCCGTGCCGATGTCGACAAAGCCAGCCGGCGAACCCGGGTAGCCATCACAGATCGGACCATCGCTGGGGACACGTCGATCGATTCTGTCTATGTTGCTAAGCATACTTAGCAAATCGATCTTGGCGGCTTGTCTGCGACAACCCTCGACGCATCTCATGCGGTTTCATCGTGCGAGTCGTCATCCATCGGGAACAACGCAGGGTATCGCTGCTGCAGGATGTAGCGCCTGAGCGGCGGGATGGGAAAGCCTCTGGGCCATTGCGAGACAGCGGATCTGCTGATTCCAAACAACCTGGCGAGCTCTGCGTCGGTGGAAAAGCCCAGCCGCGTGCGGACCTGCCGCTTGCTCCAGAATTCGTCCATTTTCGATCCCTTTCATCATCAAACTTATTCTTGCGCCAAGGCCTCTTTCGCTTCCACGCGTTAAGCTGGCTTGCATAGATGAATACTCTTGGACAACGACTCGCGGTCGCCATGAAGGACGCCGGGCATGCACGCCCTGCCGACCTGGCGCGTGCCGCCGAAACGACGACGGCAACGGTCAGCAACTGGCTCAACGACCACGTCAAGGCCAACCACGTGAAAGCCGAACAGCTGTTCCGCATTGCCGATGCGGTGAAGCTGGACCCACGCGAGCTGCTGTTCGGCCCGCTGGGACGGGGAGTCGGCGAGCGCGGCACGGCCTACATGCACATGCCCAGCGAAGCCCATCTGGATGTCTGGCAAGCGGCCTATGAGCTGGTCGCCCACATCCTTGACGAGCGCGGACTTGAGGTGGGCTACCGTCGCGAGGCCACGCTGGGGTTGATGGCCCATGACCTGCTGATGGAGGGCGTCAGCCGCGGTAAGGTCGCACGCGTGGTGATGACTGCCCTGCCCTGACCCATCGCGGGCTGGTAGCATGTCCGTCGATGGGGATGGGGCTCCCCCGATAACCGCCTGAGATGGCTGATGGCTCCTGCTGAGACGAACCCGGCGTTCGTCGATGGCAGGCCGTGCCCGCCATTGCGTCCGCCGTCGAACCTGCGAACACGCACTCGAGGCAAGCAATGCAGACGTTCAACAACTATGTGCTGGTATTCCTCGGCGGCGGTGTCGGCGCCTGCCTGCGCCATGCCTGCAACCTGATCGGCGCCCGCGTGGCCGCCGGCAGCACCTGGCCCTGGTCGACGTTCCTGGTCAACATCAGCGGCGCCGTGCTGATGGGCGTGGTGGTGGAGGCGTTTGCGCTGCGCAACGGCGCGTCGCCGCAACTGCGCCTGCTGCTGGCCACCGGCATTCTTGGTGGCTACACCACGTTCTCCACCTTCTCGCTGGAAACCGGCCTGCTGCTGCAGCGGGGCCAGCATGGCCTGGCCGCACTGTACGCCGGCGGCTCGGTAGCACTGGGCCTGGCCGGGCTGTTCGCCGGCATGAAGCTGACCCGGCTCGCGCTGGGGTAACAGTCAGCCGGCAGCAGCGCGCGCCTGTCCGCGCCACTGCCGTGGCGATTGCCCGGTGTGTGCCTTGAACGCCCGAGACAACGCGGCCTCGCTGCCATAGCCAACCTCGTCGGCGATCCGTTTCAACGGTCGCCCCTGCCGCAACGCCTGCTGCGCCAGGCCTACCCGCCAGCCCTGCAGATACTGCCCGGGCGTGGTTCCCATGGCCTCGCGGAAACTGGCGGCGAACACGCTGCGCGACATGCCTGCAACATCGGCCAGATCTTCCAGTGTCCAGGCCTGGGCGGGTGCCTCGTGCATGGCCACCAGCGCCAACCGCAGCCGTGGATGGCCAAGCCCGGCGAACAGGCCGCCGCGCATCTCGCCCCCCTCCATCAACTGCCGCAGCACCTGGATCATCACCACCTCGAACAGGCGGTTGACCATCACCGTGCGACCGCAGCGCTGCTCGAATGCCTCCTCGAACAACAGCTCCAGGGCGGCATGGCCGCCATACAGTTCGGCCAACGGCAGGCAGATGAAATCGGGCAGCGCGGCACTGATCGGGTTGAGCCTGCCGCCCTCGAAATGGAGATTGGCGCAGGCCATGTCCGCGCCATGCTGTGGATCGGTGTGGAAGCGGTGTGGCAGCGGGCGCGGATACAGCAGCAGGCTGGGAACGTCGACCTGCACCGTCTGCGTGCCATGACTGACCTGCAACGGACCGCGCCGCACCAGGTGCAGYTGGCCGGCGTCGCCTTCGGCCTCCAGGCTGTTGATGCCGCACAGCGCGCCGGCATGGAACACCGAGGCGGTGACCGCGAAGCGTTCGAGCAGGATGGCGAGGCGATCGACCATGGCGGGACCCCAGATCAAATGGAAGGGAGCAGATACGGCAGATCGTATCGAATTCGATTGCATTGCGTCAGGGGCTAGCCACCGTGCAGGGGCAGCGCTATACAGGCGGCACCTTCCGCGCAGACCGCACCGGCCAGGGCAAAGACCATGATGCGAACCTTCCACCGGCTGGTCCTGGCACTGGTCCTGCTGCTGCCGCACGTGTCGCAGGCCGCCGCGCCGCCCGCCCCGTCACGCACCTCCAGCGGTGAGCTGCAGGGCGCGCGCTGGCGCCTGGACGTGCCCGCCGGCTGGAACGGCGAACTGGTGATGCTGGCGCATGGCTATGAACCGGTGGGCGTGCCGCAGCCATCACCGATGCCGGCCAACGACAGCACCGCCAGCCTGCTTGCAGCGGGCTATGCCGTGGCGCAGAGCGCCTATGCCAGCCAGGGCTGGGCAGTGGCAGATGCGATCGTGGACATGGAACGCCTGCGCGCGCACGCCGCGTCCGAATTGAAGGACGTGCGTCGCACCTGGATTCTCGGCTTTTCGATGGGCGGTGCGGTGGCCATCGCCACCCTCGAACGCCTGCCACGGAACTACGCCGGAGGCGTGTCGCTGTGCGGGGCCAACCTGCCCGGCGAACAACTGGCCAACGACCTGCTGACCACTCTGGTGGCGTTCGACTATTTCTTCCCCGAGCCCAAGGGACTGCCCCGGCAGGGCCTGGCATCGGCGGAAGCTGCGGCACTGCCGCAGATGGAGCTCTATCAAGGCATCGCCGCCGCGCTTCAGACCCGGCCGGCCGTGGCTGCGCAACTGGCTGCACGGCTGCAGGTAAGCGTGGAGGCATTGCCGGGCACGATCAGCCTGCACGCGATGATCCTGCACGAACTGGCCACGCGCGCCGGCGGCATGCCGGTCGGCAACGTGAGGACCGTCTACCGCGGATTCGGTGACGACAAGGCGTTCAACGCGGGCGTGCAGCGGCTGGCACCTGCTGCGCCGGCACAGCGATACGTGCGCGAAAAGCTGGCGTTGACCGGCGCGCTCAAGCGACCGCTGGTGATCCAGTTCAACAACAACGACCCGAGCATCGTGCCGCGCATGCAGACGGTGTATCCGCAGCTGGCCGAGCACGCTGGCGCCACGCCATTGCCGCGCGTACTGCCTGCGGTGGGCGAAGGCCACTGCGGCTTTGCGGATTCACAGGTGGTCGAGGCGTTGAAGGCAGCCGCGGCTCCCTTCTGAGCAGCCGACCGCATCAGTGGCCGAGCGTACCCATTGTGAAGGTATAGCCGGAGCGCATGAGGAAGTCGCGCATGCGCAGTTCGGCGCGGCGCGGAGACGGAAGATCCGGCGGGCCATACAGGGCATAGACCACGCCAGYGCCCTCGATACTCTCCCGGCGCACATCACAATGACGGCTCTCCGAGGCGACGACCCAGCCATCCTTCAGTTGATCGGGGCCGATGGACTGCCCGTTCTTCAGCCGGAAAGTAAGCCAGCGCACATCTGCGGTTGACCTGCTCATTGCCGACCAGCCGCATCGTGCATGCGGCCCCTCATGTCCTTGCCTGCCATTGCTGCTCCCGAAGACCAGGACTCCGACCATACCCCGTCGCAATGTCGTGGCCGGCTGAGACTGCCGGCGGCGCGCGGCGGGCTTCAGGCGCGTACGTCGAACAGCCTGCGGAATGCCTCCTGCCCGGCAGGTGTGACCTGCAGGTCGCGCCGCCCCGCGAGGCGACGCAGCCAGTGGTTCTGCAGGAAACTCTCCAGCAGTGCTTCACCCACCATGCCGGCCATGTGCGGGCGCCGCTCGGTGCAGTCCAGGCAGCCGCGGCAGTATCGCGCGGGCGTCACCTGTGGCGATCGCGCGATCAACGCTTCCAGCGGCTGACCCACCGCGCGCAGGATGGCGGCGCCATGGGACGTCATCTGCCAATGGTCTGCAGCCGTGGAGATCGCCCCGATGGTCAGCAGGTGGTCGCAGATGGCGACGGCGTATTTACCCGCCAAGTGCCGGTAGCAGGTGCGCGCCCGGCGGAAGCCGGCATCAACTCGTACCGCTCGTGGAGAAAGCGGTGGCCGTTGATCGCTGAAACGCAGGATGCCTTCCAGCATGTCGGCGACCTCGGTCGAGGCAATCCGGTGATAGCGGTGGCGTCCCTGCACCTCCACGGCCAGGATGCCGCCGTCGAGCAACCGCCGTAGATGACTGCTTGCCGTCTGCGGCGAGATGCCAGCCACGCCGGCCAGCTCGGACGCCGTGTGCGCCCGGCCATCCATCAACGTCAACAGCATGGCCGCGCGTGCATGGTCACCGACCAGCGTGCCGACATGGATGAAGGAGCGGGACGTCTGGACCATGGCCGCATTGTGGCATGCCGCTTTCCGCGCATCGTTCGACCCGGATCGAAGCATGCGCTCCCCTGCACAGTGCACAGTCATCGCCCGCACGCCACGAGCTCAGACATGCCACCGCAAGACTTCCAGCGCCGCTGCATCACCCCCTCCGTGCTCTACCCGGGAACACCGGTGGTGCTGATGACCACGTTGAATGAAGA
>NZ_JBFTNR010000146.1:0-7059 GCF_056665995.1 Stenotrophomonas sp. 05L44_2 | reverse complement strand
GCGCGGCGTGCCAGATCTCATCGATGACCGTTCCATCGTCCACCGTCGACGGATCAGGGCTGCCGTTCCAGTTCGGCGGATTCTTGTACGGATCCGCCGTGGCGGCAGCATCCACGCCGTAAATCCGCCCCTGAGCACCAAGCGTGACACCGTAGAAATTCATGTGCAGATCGGCCTGGCAGTCCAGTCGCTTCCACTCCGCGCTGCCTTGGGACAACGTGCCGCAGCGCTCGTCCACCGGCACCTGCCCCTTGGGGAAGCCGGTATCGGAACGAAGCGGCGTCTTGCTGCCCGAGTAATAGGCCGCAGTGACGTCGGCCATCGTATTGCTGTAATTGTCGGCGAAGGGCAGTGTCGGCAGGTTCACGGTATTGACCGCGTCCGCGTTGGCGAACGAGCCATTCGGATAGTTCTTGGAATTCGTGTAGCCATCCGTGAACAACATGCCGCCATTGCGCTGGCAGGCGCGGATGACGGGCGCGCCGTCGTCGGTACGGCGGAACTGTTCGGCCAGATACTCCACAGCACGACGGTTGGGCGTGCCGCTGATCGGCTTCAATCCGTAGATCTGCTGATAGAGATCGGCGCGGTTGGTCACCAGATCATGCATCTTCACGTTCTTCAGGTCATTGATCGTGAAGTAACCCACCCGCATGTTGTCGACGCCGTACAACGCCTCGGTGGACGCACCGACAATGGCCAGCGTGCGGCTGCGGTGATACTGGAACCAATTGGCGAAGTTCTGCACCGCAGTGTCGTAGGCACCATCGATGCTGTAGTTGTCCTTCTTGATCTGATAGCGGCGCAGATTGCACTTGGGCCCACAGGCCCCCTGGATCACCGGTCGATTCGCATCGTCCGACTTGTATCCGTAGGGCRCCGGGGAATTCTCCGGCAGGTAGAAGGTCGCCGGGAAGTACTGCACGCCATATTGCACCGCAGAGCCGATGTCACGCGAAGCGGTGCGCCAGGCGTTGTTGCGATAATACGCATTGTCGGTTCCCGTCAGATCGGGAATCTTCATCCCGTCGACGAACTGGAATCCCTCACCGCTGCTTGAACGCACACTGGTCATGTTGTACGTGATGTCGTACCCCGCAAATCCGGAGCGCGGGTCGACACGCGCCGCCGTGGTACTGGCAGGGTTCCAGCGGGTTCCATCGGCCCTCAGCCACGGCTTGTAGCTGACTGACGGGTTGTAGTAGCTGGCGTTGTAGACGTGCGAGCGGGCGAAGCCGAAGATATCCAGCGGCGGGATCGCACGACCATACGAATAGCGCTCGTTGTAGTTGTTGTGCGCGTAAAGGTAAAGATAGCAATCGGCTGAACCGGAGTTGCAGTCCTGCCCAACGCTGTAGAAGCTGCCATTGTTGTTGAAGAAGCTGCCAGTCGACGTGCTGAAGATCAAGCGCCCGTCACCGCCCGGGAACATGCGCTCGAAGGTCATCGAATTCGAGTCATCCACGGCCATGATGAACGCAGGCGGTGTCTGCACCTGCACGTTCAAGGGCTCCTGCGCCAACACACCCTGCGCCTGCGCGGCCATCAGGGTATGCACCAGATAGCCGCCAGCGGCGACAACGGCAAGGCCTACGCCCGCCAGGATCCTGCGATTTCGCGTGTTCATGGGTTCCCCACCCTCACAGCTTGAATACGGTGTCGACCGCCGAGCGCGATGTCGCGTCGGTGGCCGTGTCGCCGGCGTATGTCGTGATCTGGTAGACCGGTGTTGCGGCCTCCAACGGCTTGCCCATGTCCAGCGCCCCTTCTCCCTGGATGCAGCCCTGGATCTGCCGGACCTTCACTGCCGGCTTGCTGCCCAGCTTGGTCTTGGCGACCCAGTCCGATGGATCGAAGCCATCGTCGCAGCGTTGATCGATGTCGGCCGAGGTAACCGTCGGGCTGTCACCCGGCGACTGGCGATTGGCAATCTTCTCCACGGCATTCTCGGCACTGCGGGCGGCGCCCTCGGCACTCTGGAAGGCTACGTTGCCGGCACGGTAGCCCGATGCCATGCGCTCCTGCATGCCGGCCACCTGCATGCCTATCACGCCCAGCAGCGCCAGCATGATCAGCAGAATCAGCGCGACGTAGAGCACGGCACCACGCTGCCGGACAGGGGCAGAGAAGGTGCGGCGCGAAGACAGCTTGATGGAGCGCATGGTCGTCAATTCCCGAACAGGCGGTTGCGCAACGCAACGGAAACTTCATAGGCGCCACGGTGGCGCTGGTCATAGGGATCGCCCGGCGCGATGGTCACACCAAGCACCCCCAGGTAGGTGGCTGCCGAACCCGGAGCCTGCGCCGACGCCCGCTGCGGGCTGCGCGCAAGCAGCCCCACCTGCACCATGCYGACGCGGCGCCATGCGCCAACAGCGGTCGCATCCGTCGCGGTGCTGACGGCACTGGCAACACGCTGGTCGACGATGCGGCCACTGGGCGGAGTGGAAAGCGAAATATCCGGCGTTGCGTCAAGGCCGTACAGGAGCTGCATGCTCTCGATGCCCTCCACCAGCTCCTCACCGTCACCGTAGCCACCGGCTCCGTTGGCGCGGGCGCGGTACAGGGCAGGCTCATTGTTGCCGTTGCTCGCGATGTAATACACCAGGCCATCGGCGCGATACAGCATCGTCATCGCGTTGTTGACCGAATAGCCGGTCAGATCCAGCTTCTCGATCTTGACGGTGGATCCACTGATGGTGGCCGGGAACACATCGGCGCGGGTGCAATCGGCCAGCGCGAACACCGTCGGAGTGCCGGCAGCACCCGCCTTCAGGCGCGCCATGCCGTCACCGGACACCGTCACCGTGGTTGTAGTGCCATCCACACCGACGCCTGTCACAACCGCCCCTTCCGGGCTCAACAGGCGGAGCACAAGCACATCACTGCCGGGCAGTGGCGCCGGCTTCAGGTTGATGATGCTCTTGGGCACGGATATCGCCGCGCTCCACGTGCGCCCCAGGGTCAGTGTATTGGTCGGGGCGGTGCCTGCGGCCTCATACCCCTGCACCGGCACCGAGAAATCCAGCGGATCTCCACTGCCCGCGGCGATACCGAGGTTGTAGCGGACATCGCCGGTGTTCTTGATCACATGCGCCTGGTCGTTCACGCAGCCAAAGTGACCCGCCATGCGCAGGTCACGCTGCAGGAAGTCCAATGCGAAACGTGCATTCTCCTGGGTCCGGGCAGCCCCCTCGGACAGGCGTGAAGCCGCGCGGGACGCGATGAAGATCTGCGTGATGCCCAGCAGAAGGACCAGACCGATGACCATGGCGATCATCAGTTCGATCAGCGACAGGCCGCGGGCTCGTGAAGACGGACTCATGGACGCGCTCACAGGAAAGTGGTCAGGCCGAAGGTGGTGAGGCTGTCGGGCTCCTTCGGATCCCAACGCTGATCACCCCAGGTAATGGCCACGCTGACCCGGCCGGTGCTCTGGGTAAACTGGACCTCTGCACTGGCCTTTTCACCGAGTGTCTTCACAACCTCACATTGCCAGCGTGCCACGTTGGTCTTCGGCGTCACCGCCGCGCCGGTCGGCCAGGCACAAGCACCATTGGCCGTCACCGCTCCGGCAGCGAACGAGGCCGAAGAGTAGGCCCCGCCGGCAAGCGTATCGGTGCGCTGGGCGCGCATCAGTTCGATCAGGTCGTTGGCCAGGTTGGTCGCCTGGGTCCGGTAATTGGCACTCTGTACGAATCGCACGCTCGTGGTCTGCAGCAAGGCAAAGCCGAGCAGCCCGAACGCAAGGATCAACAACGCAACCATCACTTCGATCAGGCTGAAGCCACCCTGGGACGAACGCGGAGAGGCAAGGTTGCGGCGATTCATGAGCAGGTTCCCTTGGTCACCCGGACCTGGCCGGACTTGTTGATCGTCAATGTGCTGCGCTGTTCGCCGGCCTTGCAGGACGCCGGGGACAGGACCACCGTCTGATCGTCCGCGGCCTTGCGACGGCCACGGCCATCAAAGGCGATGGTCGCTCCCGGGGGACCAACCACGCTCAATTGCGGGTTGCCCAGGGAAAAACGCAGCACGCTGTCATTGCTGCCCAGCACGCCATCAGCGTCGAGATCGGACCAGGCCAACAGCCCCTTTGACCATTCACCGTCACACGCCAGGCCATCGGTACTGCCACAGAGGCCACCACCACGGTTGTTGCGGATGGCCTCGCTGCGCGCAAGGTTGGTCAACGCGATTACTTCGTTGTTGGCAGTTGCCAGCCGGTTCGAACGAATCATGCTGCGGAAGCTCGGATAGGCGATCGACGACAGGATCACGAAGACGGTCAGGGTGACCATCAACTCAATCAGCGTGAAGCCGTTTTGCCGGCGCAAAGACATTGGACGCTCCCCAGCGTGTTGGTGGCCACGATGGCGCACCGGCCTGCCGCCGGCAAGCGGCGGCAGGATGAACGGTCAGATCCGGGCGACGGGCGTCAAAGCCTTGACATCCCGCCCTCCCCCACCGGTCCGGCGCGGTCCCCGCCGCGCCGTCCAGCCCCCCTCGCCTCGCTTACGCCAGCACCTGGTAGCAGGGCTGGTATTCGCCGGAGATCTTCATCCGGCGCTGCTCGACGAAGGCACGCAGCAGCGCGTCCAGGGCCTGCATCATGTCGGGGTCGCCATGGATCTGGAACGGCCCGAACTCCTCGATGCGGCGCATGCCGTCTTCCTTCACGTTGCCGGCGACGATGCCCGAGAAGGCCCGGCGCAGGTCGGCTGCCAGCGCGTGCGGCGCACGCCCGTGGTGCAGGTCCAGCGCCGCCATCGCCTCGTGGGTCGGCACGAACGGCTGCTGGTATTCCCACGGAATCTCGATGGACCAGTTGAAGAAGAACGAATCCTTCTGCGCCAGGCGATGCTCGCGCACGCGCTTGATGCCGGCCGACATCTTCTTGGCCACCGCCACCGGGTCGCCGATGACGATTTCGTAGCGCTCGGCCGCGGCGTCGCCCAGGGTCAGGCGGATGAAACGGTCGATCTGCTCGAAGTACGGCGCAGCGACGGTCGGGCCGGTCAGGATCAGCGGGAACGGCAGGTCCTTGTTCTCCTCGCGCAGCAGGATGCCGAGCAGGTACAGGATCTCTTCGGCGGTACCCACGCCACCGGCGAACACGATGATGCCGTGGCCGATGCGGACGAAGGCCTCAAGGCGCTTCTCGATGTCCGGCATGATCACCAGGTGGTTGACGATCGGGTTCGGCGACTCGGCGGCGATGATGCCCGGCTCGGTCAGGCCGATGTAGCGCGTCACGGTCCGGCGCTGCTTGGCGTGGGCGATGGTGGCGCCCTTCATCGGGCCCTTCATCGCGCCCGGGCCGCAGCCGGTACAGATGTCCAGGCCGCGCAGGCCCAGCTCGTAACCGACCTGCTTGGTATACAGGTACTCGTCGCGCGAAATCGAGTGGCCGCCCCAGCAGACCACCAGGTTCGGGTCACCCGGGTTGAGGATGCGCGCATTGCGCAGCAGCCCGAACACCGCATTGGTGATGCCCTCGGACGACTCCAGCTCGGCCGCGTAGGCCGGGCCCATCTCGATGGCCAYGTACGCCAGGTCACGGACCACCGCGAACAGCAGCTCGGCCACGCCGCGGATGATCTCGCCATCGACGAACGCCATCGCCGGCGCATTGGCCAGGTCGATGCGCACGCCGCGATCCTGCTGTGCGACCTGGATGTCAAAATCGGGGTAAAGATCGCGCGCGGCGCGCGGATCATCGGAGGCACTGCCACTGGTCAGCACCGCCAGCGCGCAGCGGCGCAGCAGCTCGTGCATGCCACCACTGGAGGCGTCGCGCAGGCGCGCAACCTCGGCCCGCGACAGCACATCCAGGCCACCACGCGGGTAGATCCGCGCGTCCTGCACCGGCAGCGTCCGCGCTGCCTTTTCATTCGTTGTCATATCCACTTTTCTGCTTCCTTTAAGGTGTCCGACTGTACTGCCGCCCCCTTAAAAAGCAAAACGGCCGGGAAGCCCGACCGTTGGATAGGTGCGTCCCGCGTTCGCCGCTCCGGGACCGCTTCGGCGGCATCTGCGCCGCGCACGTGTCTGGATGCTACGCCGATGCACCACCTCCCGCAAGGACTTTCGCCTGAACGGAAAACGGCCGGGTTTCCCCGGCCGTTTCCCTTTACTGCATCAGGCTCTGACGGATCAGAACTTGTACTTCAGGGTCAGCTGCATCGACCAGCGCGACACACCGGTGTTGCCCTTGTCGTTGTTGTTTTCCTGGATGGTCGGGGTATCGGTGGCGCCGGTGAAGTTGTAGATGTACTTGCCGGTTGCCGGATCGATACCTGCGTAGCTGGCCACGCGGGAGGTGGAGTTGAAACCGTAATCTTCAATACGGCCCCACTTCTTGTTGAGCAGGTTGCCGACATTCATGATGTCCAGCGCCAGCTCACCCTTGTGCTCCTTCACGAAGCCCGGGAATTCCTGGGCGATGTGCAGGTCGAAGCTGTTCACCCACTTGGTACGGAAGGCGTTTGCCGGAGCAATCTCGCCGCGGTACTTCTCCAGCTGCGGGTTGGCGGCAAGCCAGTCGAAGAAGGCCTTCTCCATCGCCGCACCGCCGGTGAACTTGACGTCGCCCGGGCCATTCGGCACGTAGAACAGGTCGTTGAAGTAACCGGCGCCAGTGGTGGCGGCGGCATCGCCGTTCATGTCGTTGTAGTAGATGTAGCTGAACGGACGACCCGAACGACCTTCGTAGAACAGGCCCACGGTGGTGTTGTAGTTGCCGAAGAACGCCTTCTTCCAGTTGATCGAACCGGTCACGCGGTCCTTGATCGCGTAGCGCGAATCATAGGCCACGTTCTCGTTGGCGGTACCGATCAGGGTGCTGCCCCAGTTGGAGGTGTTCTGCGAGCTGGTCAGCGGGCTGACTTCCTTCGCGGCGGTGTAGGTGTAGGCCAGCGACCAGCCCCAGTTCTCGGTCAGCGGCTTGTTCAGACCGGCGGTGAACTGGCGGCTGCTGCCCTTGTCGGTGTTCTTCATGAGCAGCACGTCGCCCATGTCAGAGGGACGATTGAACTTGCCGCCCGCACCGTTGCTGCC
>NZ_JBFTNR010000145.1:0-7068 GCF_056665995.1 Stenotrophomonas sp. 05L44_2 | reverse complement strand
CAGCTGCAGTCCGGCGTCGGCGCCGATGCGGTCATTCGATCGGGTGGCAACATGCGCCTTTCGGTAGATGAGCTGAACAACCTCTACGCGCAGATCGCTGCCGGCGGCAATATGCAGATCGTTGGCCACGGCGCGGACAGCCGTGTGCGCAATGAGGGCGTGGAGCTGTTTCGAACGCATACGTTCAACAACACATCGATTGCCTACAACGGCACCCGCACGCAGTGGGAAGCAGCACCCATCTCCGAAAAGATTGGTCAACTGGGCGGGCAGATCACTGCCAACGGTACGCTCAGCATCGACGTCGGCGATCTGAGCAACCTCAACCAAGGGCGCAACGCACCCAACGTGCAGGATGGCGCGGCAATGGCCAACCTCAACGTGCAGGGGCCGAAGACGCTGCCGGACGGCCCTGGCCATAACGGTGCGCAGGGACCGGGCCACAGCGGAGGGACGGGGGCGGAACGCGCGCTGGCACGGGCGGCAGATGCCGCCGGCACGCAGCAGGGCGGCACGGTCGGGGGCATCGCCGGCAATGGCACTGCATCCGGGGCGCGCGTGGTCGCGGCGGCCGGCGGCTCGCCGGACCGCATTGCGATGGGCGCGCCGGACACCCGTGCACCCACGGCCAGCCTGTTCAACGTCAACCGCAACGGCGGCAACTATCTGGTTGAAACCGATCCGCGTTTCACCGACCACAAGACGTGGCTGAGCTCGGACCACCTGCTTGGGCAGATGGGCTACTCGCCCGATACCGTGCAGAAGCGGCTGGGTGACGGCTACTACGAACAGAAGCTGGTGCGCGAGCAGATCGGCGAGTTGACCGGACGCCGCTTCCTGGACGGTTACGCCAGCGACGAGGCGCAGTACCGCGCGCTGCTGGAAGCCGGCGCTACCGTGGCCAGCGAATGGGGCCTGCGCCCCGGCGTGGCGCTGACCGAGGCGCAGATGGCGCAGCTGACCAGTGACATCGTCTGGCTCGTCGAGCAGACCGTGACGCTGGCCGACGGCAGCACCACCACCGCACTGGTGCCGCAGGTCTACCTGCGCCTGCGCCCGGGCGATCTGGATGGACAGGGGACGCTACTTGCCGGCGCCAACGTCGATATCAAGTTGGCCAATGGCCTGGTCAACACCGGTGACATCGCTGGCCGCAAGCTGGTGACCATCGATGYCGGCAACATCGAACACCTGGGCGGCAGCATTTCCGGACAGTACGTCGGGTTGGCGTCGGACAAGGACATCCGCATTGCCGGCGCGACCGTGACGGCGACCGATGCGCTGTCGGTGCAGGCGGCGGGCAATGTCACGGTGGCCTCGACAGTGGAGACCCTCGGCGCAGGTGGAACGCATGCGTTCGAGATTACCCAGCTTGATCGTGTCGCCGGACTGTATGTGACCAACCCAAGCGGCGATGGCGTGTTGTCGGTGGTGGCCGGCGGTGACATCAGCCTGCAGGCCGCGCAGATCCGCAATGCCGGTGCTGATGGTCTTACCCAGTTGGCGGCAGGCGGCAGCCTTGATCTGGGCGCGTTGACGCTTGGCCAGCGCAACGACTCCACCTACGACGAGCGCAATCATGTGCGCAGCAGCCAGACTACGCACGCAGCCACCAGTGTGCAGAGCGGCGGCGATGTGGTGCTCGCTGCCGGCAAGGACATCAACCTTGCTGCAGCGCAGATCAAGGCCGGTGGTGGCCTGGCATTGCAGGCCGGCGGTGACATCAACAGCCAGGCGCTGGTGGACAGTGTCAGCAGCGACTCCAGCGCGGCGGGCAAACGCAGCTCGCGACAGGTCAGTCAGAGTGATGAAACGGTGCGGGGCAGCACGCTGCAGGCAGGGGACAATCTGCTGCTGAGCGCTGGCCGCGACGTGAACCTGACCGCCGCACTGGTCGAGAGCAGCGATGGCGCAGTCAGCGTAGTCGCTGGCCGCGACGTGAATCTGCTCTCGGCCAACGAGACGCACGACTACAGCCTGGACAGCTACGAGAAGAAAAAGAAGACGCTCTCCAGCACCACCACCACGCGCAGCGTCGACAACAGCGACAGCTATGCCATCGGCACGGCGATCCAGGGCGAGAGCATCAACATCACTGCCGGTCGCGATCTGACCGCAGTCGGTGCGGTGGTCGATGCCACTGGCAACGTGATTCTGGGAGCGGGCAACAATGTACTGATCACCGCCGCAGAGGACCATCACAGCAGTGAGTCCAGCGAGAGCAAAAAGAAATCCGGTATTACCGGAGGCTTTGGCAACGGCGTGGCGTCGGTGGGCTACAGCAGCGCGAAGAACAGCAGCACCAGCGCCGAGCAGTCCACCACCCAGGTCGGCTCGGCCATCGCCTCACGCGAAGGTAATGTGCTGATCAATGCCGGCAACCAGCTGACCATTGCCGCTTCGGACGTCGCCGCTGGCGAGAACCTGACGCTGGTGGGCAAGGACATCGCGCTGCTGGCGCGGCAGGACATCACGGACAGCCAATCCAGCCAGGCGAGCAAGTCCAGCGGCTTCTCGGTGGGCGTGACCTACGACCCGACCAAGGCCTACCGCAGCGCCCGCGACTCGACCACCGACGGCATGGGCGACAGTGGCTCGGCGATGGGGCGGATCACCCGCACCGCTGAAGGTGCGGCCTCCGGCCTGCGTGCAGCCACCACGTCGACCGTGGTGACCGCCGGCAGCCAGCGGTCCAACAGCGAGCAGAGCCATTCGACCAGTGACGCGCGTGTCAGCCAGCTGGCTGCCGGTGGCGATCTTACGCTGATTGCCAACGGAGGCTCGATCCTCAGCCAGGGCACGCAGATGTCGGCCGAGGGCAATGCCGTGCTGCTGGCCACCAAGGACATCGTGTTCGACGTTGCCCACAACACCGAGCGCAGCGACAGCAGCAGCCGGGGCAAGGGCTGGGGCCTGGCCAACAACACCAGTGGCCTGCCGTTTGGCACCAACAACTCGCAGAGCGACGGCAGCGGCAGCAGCGACACCATCACCGGCACTCAGTTGTCGGTGGGAGGTGGCGTTCGCATGGCCACCACCGAAGGCAACATCAGCCTGACCGCGGCCAACATCGCCGCCGAGAAGGACGTGAACATCCGTGCGGCCGGTGATCTGCTGGTGCGCAGCGGGCAGGACACGGTCAGCAATGCCAATACGTCGGACAGCAAGGCGATCGGCTCGGTGCAGATTTCCGATACCGAAAAGTTCTCCGGCTGGCACCGCGAGCAGCACCAGGACGACAGCGCGCAGGTGTCACAGGTGGCCAGCAGCATCGGCAGCCTGGGCGGCAACGTGAACCTGACGGCTGGCGGCAAGTACACGCAGACGGCCAGCAACGTGGTGGCCGCCAAGGACGTGAACATCACTGCCGCCGAGATCGAGCTGCTGACCGCCGATGAAAGCGGTCATTACTCGCAGAGCGACAAGGACCTGAAGATCGGCGTGTTCGCACGGGTGAAGTCGCCGCTGATCGACCTGATCAACAACGTGGACGCGGCCCGTCAGTCCGATGACCGCCTGCAGAAGATGCAGGGCATGGCCGCCGGCGCCAACGCGTATCAAGCGGCCAGTGCGATCTCGGCGCTGTCCGGCCGTGCCGGCAGCGGCGACCTGTTCAGTGCTGAAGCCGGCATCGGCTTCAAGACGGCCAACAGCAGCGCCGATGGCAGCAGCACGGTCTCGCGCGGCTCGACCATCCAGGGCGGCGGCAACGTCAACCTGACCAGCACCACGGGCGACATCCACGTGGTGCAGGGCAACCTGAGCGCGGGCAACACGCTCAGCCTGGATTCGGCCGGCGACATCCTGCTGGAAGCGGGCAAGGCACACGTGGCAGACCGCAGCAAGAGCAGCAATGCCGGCGCCGAAGTGGGCGTTGGCGTTGTCGTGGGCGCGCAGACAGGCGTGTATGTGTATGCCGAAGCCAGCGTGGGCAGCAGCAAGGCGAACTCGGACAGCAATACCTGGCAGAACACCACGCTGACCGGCCAGAACATCTCGCTGAAGGCCGAGGGTGATACCACCTTGCGTGGCGCGACTGCCACGGCCGATCGCATCGACGTCAAGACCGGCGGCACGCTGACGATCGAATCGCTGCACGACATTGCCGAGAGCATGTCCAAGAACAGCCAAGTGGGTGGGCGCGTGCAGGTGGCCTTCGGTAATGCGTGGAATGCCGATGGCTATGCCAGCGCAGGCAAGGCCGAGGGCAGCTACCAGGGCGTGGGCCAGCAGAGTGGCTTGTTTGCCGGCAACGGTGGCTATCACGTGGATGCTGGACACGTGAACCTGATTGGCGGCGCGATTTCCAGTACCAACGCGGCCAACAGTGAACTGACCGCACAGACGCTGACCTTCAGCGACCTGCAGAACCAGATGGACTACTCGGCCAGCTCCGGCAGCATCAGCGGTGGTGCGGGCGGGCAGATGAAGGGTTGGGACCCGAAGGCGGGCACTACCGCCCCCCGCGGTGGCCCAGGCATGTCGATGACGGAGAACGGCAGCGACAGCAGTTCAACGCTTGCGACGCTGACCGAAGGCAACATCACCATCGGTGGCAAGCAGACCACGGCGGCGGAGCTGGGTATCAATACCGATGCCAGTGCAGCGCATCGTGCGCTGGAGGCGATGCCGGATGCCACCAAGCTGCTGGCGGACCAGCAGGCGATGGCGGCTGCGGCGGGGACGGTGCTTTCCACAAGCCAGCAGATCGCCAACGACATTGGCAGTGCTGGAGCGAACAAGATCACCGACAAGTATCGGGAAGGGCTGAGCGTCGAAGAAAGACGGGTATTTGATGACCTTCCTTGGGACGAGCAGTTCAATCGTCTGGTGGCGTTCGATCCCGCCTATCCCGAAGCGCTGGTGACCCAGCAGAAGTGGGCCCCCGATGGCGTCTATGGCCGCGCGCTGGGTGCGGTCACCACCGCATTGGTCGGTGGCGTGGCCGGGCAGGGCTTGGGCCAGCTGGGCTCCAATGCGTTAGCGCCGTATGCGGCGGAACTGATCGGCAAGACGTTCGATCCGAACAAGCAGAGCGCGGTCCCCAGTGAGGCCATGCAGATGCTGTCGCACGCACTGCTGGGAGCATTGTTGGCGGAGGCCAATGGTGGCTCGGCGGGGAGTGGGGCGCTGGCGGCGGGTGGGGGTGAGCTGGCAGCGAAGTTCCTTGGCGACTACTACGCCAAACAGAATGGCGGGCAGTTGACTCCCGAGCAGGCGGAGCAAGTAAGGGTGCTCGGACAAGCGGTCGGCGCAATGGCGGGAGGACTTTCCGGTGCAGGAATTTCTGGCGCGACATTGGGCATGGGTATCGCGAAAAACTCCGTTGAGAACAACTACCTGAATCACGACGAGCGGATGGAGTACCTTCAGGCGACTGTTATCTGTTCTGATGCAGGTAAAGACTGCGATATCAAGGAGAACTTCGAGCGGCTCTCCGCTGAGCGCGATTACAAGCTGATGATGGCATGCCAAGTGCCAGGGTCTATCGCGTGCAGTGAGCAGCGATCACTGGCGAAGATTGCATTGGAATCGCATAACTCTCCTATATATAAGGGGGAGTATGACGCCTGGATGGCGGAAAACGCCGATAAGCTCATCGCTGCGAGCAAGAATGCCGGTTCTGGGGTCAACCTTGACACGTTGGCAATTCACTCTTCCACCGAAGATCTGCAAAGGAAGGTGTACTGTTCGCTGGTTGGTGAGTGCGGTTCGAACACTGTCGATCTATTGCGTGGTGCAGGCTACGGTGCGGAAGCCGACTGGCTGTTGTCGACGAATCGAGCGGTCGCTGGTGCTGCGTTCGTAAACGGGCTCTGGACCGGGGGGAAGGACCTTGTAGCTGGTGCGGCAAGCATGAACCAGATCAGTGTTCTGCTGGGCTTTTTCTCGGATTACAAGGAGATGGACAAGCTTGGCTTGCAAGCCTTCTCCGAAAAACGCAACAACGCGATCAGTCAGGGCATCAATGAGTACATGGAGAAGACGGCAGGCCTTGCGTACTACCTGACTGGTGGTAGGAACTCGTGGAATTTTGAAGACGTAGATCAAGCGGCTGACATTGGTGGAAAGTTCACGTTTGACATCGGAACTTCCTTGGTCGGGCCGGGGGCATTCCTCGCCAAGAGGACCATGACGGCTGCTTCGGAGGTAAGACTTATCGCCGATGCGGAACAGCAGCTCATAAAGTACATCGCAGGTATTGGGAGGAACCCGCCAGCAACCGCGATCGGTGCCGTTGATCCTACAACTGGTAGAATTGTGACTATGTCGAGTGGCCCTGTTCCTGCCGTGATCGCACCGGAACTGAAGGCGTACGCCGATTCGCTCGGAGGCCTTGGTGTCAAGACGGCATGTGGGAATACTATTGGTCGTTGCGCAGAATTCAGAGCTGCAAACGAACTGATGCTGGCAAATCCACGCCTGAAGCTTGAGGATATCAAATTCACTGCTGCTGTTCGGCCAAGAAGTGGTCTTCCTGTTCCTAGATGTGATAATTGCAAGAATATATTTGGAGGTGAGTAATATATGGAGATGGATGAGGAATTTCTTGAGGTCAATGACATAGATTGGTTTGCAGTTGGTGCTGATGGATATGTTTGTCATTTTGCTACGGGAGGGCGTGGTTTCGTGCCGCGCCAGGTTGCGTCGTCCATCGAGGGCTGGCAATTGGTGTGTGACTATATTTACTCGCTTCCTATTTGCTCGGGCGTCATCGTGGTTGAAGAGAGCTTGCCTGATTTCAGCGGCCTCGCTCAGCGCGAGGCTTATCTTCGCTCTTTCCTTGAAATGGCAAGTCGCGGGATTTTTAGTCATGACGTAAGCGGGGATGGTTATCGCCTTATCGCCAAGCCGGAGCTTGCGCTTCGCGATGACGACCTTCCCGAGCGTGTTCGAAATCATATTCCAAGGATCGCCATCGGTTCGGACGATGTTCTGCTTCATTTGATGCGCTGAATGTGGCTTTTGTGGAAGAGTGTGAAAGGGGCAGGCGATGCCGGACCGGGCAATTGATCGGCTACCGGGTTACCCGGCTAGAACAGTCAATCCTTCGAATGACTGTCAGTG
>NZ_JBFTNR010000144.1:0-7086 GCF_056665995.1 Stenotrophomonas sp. 05L44_2 | reverse complement strand
GCCGAAACCCTCCCCGACCATGACTGCAGTCACTTGCCCGAATGTCCGCCGCTGGCGAAAGTCGAGGAGTTGACGTGATCGGATCGGTCCTTTGCCGGCCGCACGGAAGTGAGAGAGAGACGCTGTGCAACGACGTGAGTTCCTGGCATTTTCCGCTCTGGGCCTGGCGGGCCTGGCCCTGCCGCATTCGCGGCTGATCGCCGCCGAGCAGTTGCTGGCCCCGGTCGACCCGGCCAAGCGCCGGYGCCTGGCCGAGGTCGCCCTCGCTGCCGCGCGTTCGGCCAAGGCCAGCTACTGCGACGTGCGCATCGGGCGCTACCTCAACCAGTCGGTGATTACCCGCGAGCACCAGGTCGGCAACGTGACCAACCGCGAATCATCCGGTGTGGGCGTGCGGGTGATCGTCAACGGTGCGTGGGGTTTCGCCGCCACCCACCAGCAGACCGAAGCGGCGGTGCGCACCGCCGTCGAACAGGCCACCGCCATCGCCCGCGCCAATGCCAGCATCCAGTCCCGCCCGGTGCAGCTGGCGCCCACCCCGGCCGTCGGCGAGGTGCGTTGGCAGACACCCATCCGCCGCAATGCGATGGAAGTGCCGATCCAGGACAAGGTCGAGCTGCTGCTGGCGCTCAATGCGGCCGCGCTGAATGCGGGCGCCGACTACATCAATTCCACCCTGTTCCTGGTCAACGAACAGAAGTACTTCGCCTCCAGCGACGGCTCGTTCATCGACCAGGACATCCATCGCATCTGGCTGCCGTTCACCGCCACTGCCATCGACAAGGCCAGCGGCAAGTTCCGCACCCGTGCCGGCCTGTCCTCGCCTATGGGCATGGGCTACGAGTTCCTTGATGGCGATGCACGCGGCAAGGTGCAGCTGCCCGGTGGCATCACTGCGTACCGTGATTCCTATGACCCGGTCGAGGACGCCATCGCCGCCGCCCGCCAGGCGCGCGAGAAGCTGAAGGCGCCCTCGGTGAAGCCCGGCAAGTACGACCTGGTGCTGGATCCGTCCAACCTGTTCCTCACCATCCACGAGAATGTCGGCCACCCGCTGGAACTGGACCGCGTGCTCGGCTACGAGGCCAACTACGCCGGCACCAGCTTCGCCACCCTGGACAAGCGCGATGCCGGTTTCCGCTGGGGCAGCGACATCGTCACCTTCTTCGCCGACAAGACCCAGCCGGGCAGCCTCGGCGCGGTCGGCTACGACGACGAAGGGGTGAAGACCCAGCGCTGGGACCTGGTGCGCGACGGCATCCTGGTCGACTACCAGGCGACGCGCGATGAGGCCCACATCCTCGGCCGCGATGCCTCGCATGGCTGCAGCTATGCCGACTCGTGGTCCAGCGTGCAGTTCCAGCGCATGGCCAATGTCTCGCTGGCGCCGGGCAGGACACCGCTCAGCGTGGAGGACATGATCAAGGACGTGGAAAACGGCATCTACATCCACGGCCGCGGCTCGTACTCCATCGACCAGCAGCGCTACAACGCGCAGTTTGGCGGCCAGCTGTACTACCAGATCAGGAACGGAAAGATCACCGGCATGGTCGAGGATGCGGCCTACCAGATCCGCACGCCGGAGTTCTGGAACGCCTGCACCGCCATCTGCGATGAACGCGACTTCCGCCTTGGCGGTTCGTTCTTCGACGGCAAGGGCCAGCCCGGCCAGGTGTCGGCGGTCTCGCACGGTTCGTCCACCACCCGTTTCAACGGCATCAACATCATCAACACCGCGCGCAGTCTCGGCGTTTGAGCCACCCGTCCTTCATGGAGAGCAGCCTTGCACAGACGTGACTTCCTGGCCCTGACCGGGCTTACCGCTGGCGGCCTGATCGTGCCGTCGTTCTTCGGCAAGGCGATCGCCGCCGAGCAACTGCAGTCCAGCCTCGACCCTGCGCTGAAGAAGCGCCTGGCCGACGCCGCCCTGCAGGCCGCGCGCAGCGCCGGCGCCACCTACTGCGACGTGCGCATCGGCCGCTACCTGCGGCAGTTCGTGATCACCCGCGAGGACAAGGTGCAGAACGTGGTCAACACCGAGTCCACCGGTGTGGGCATCCGCGTGATCGTCAACGGCGCCTGGGGCTTTGCCGCCACCAATGCGCTCAGCACCGCCGACGTGGTCCGTGCCGCGCAGCAGGCCGCGGCGATCGCCAAGGCCAACGCGGGCGTGCAGACCGCGCCGGTGCAGCTGGCCAAGGCGCCGGGCGTGGGCGAGGTCAGCTGGAAGACGCCGATCCGCAAGAACGCGATGGAGGTGCCGATCAAGGAGAAGGTCGACCTGCTGCTGGACGTCAACGCCGCGGCGATGGGCGCCGGCGCCAGCTTCGTCAACTCGATGCTGTTCCTGGTGAACGAGCAGAAGTACTTCGCCTCCACCGACGGTTCCTACATCGACCAGGACGTGCACCGCATCTGGGCACCGATGACGATCACCGCCATCGACAAGGCCAGCGGCAAGTTCCGCACCCGCGAAGGCCTGTCCGCACCGATGGGCCTGGGCTACGAGTACCTCGATGGCGCGGCTGCCGGCAAGGTGCTCACGCCCAATGGCGTGGTCAACTACGGCTCGTCCTACGACATGAAGGAAGATGCCATCGCGGCGGCCAAGCAGGCGCAGGAGAAGCTGAAGGCGCCGTCGGTGAAGCCCGGTAAGTACGACCTGATCCTGGATCCGTCGCACACCTGGCTGACCATCCACGAGTCGATCGGCCACCCGCTGGAGCTGGACCGCGTGCTCGGCTACGAAGCCAACTACGCCGGCACCAGCTTCGCCACCCTGGACAAGCGCGAGCAGCATTTCCAGTACGGCAGCGAGCACGTGAACATCTTTGCCGACAAGACCCAGCCGGGCAGCCTCGGCGCGGTCGCGTACGACGATGAAGGCGTGAAGTGCAAGCGCTGGGACCTGATCAGCAACGGCAAGCTGGTCGACTACCAGACCATCCGCGACCAGGCCCACATCCTCGGCAAGACCGAATCCGATGGCTGCTGCTATGCCGACTCGTGGTCCAGCGTGCAGTTCCAGCGCATGGCCAACGTGTCGATGGCGCCGGGCAAGTCGCCGCTGAGCGTGTCGGACATGATCAAGGACGTGGAGAACGGTATCTACATCATCGGGGATGGTTCGTTCTCGATCGACCAGCAGCGCTACAACGCGCAGTTCGGCGGCCAGCTGTTCTACGAGATCAAGAACGGAAAGATCACCCGCATGCTCGAAGACGTGGCCTACCAGATCCGAACCCCGGAATTCTGGAATGCCTGCAGTGCCGTGGCCGATGAACGCGACTACCGCCTGGGCGGTTCGTTCTTCGATGGCAAGGGCCAGCCCGGCCAGGTTTCGGCGGTCTCGCACGGTTCGTCCACCGCGCGCTTCAACGGCATCAACGTCATCAACACCGCACGCAGCCTCGGCTGACCGGTCAGGAGCCCTTACACCATGAGTATCTTCACCGAAGCCCAGGCCAAGGCCATCCTCGACAAGGTCATCGCCCTGTCCAAGGCCGATGAGTGCACGGCCGTACTGGCCGGTTCCATCAACGGCAACATCCGTTTCGCCCTGAACAACGTGTCCACCAGCGGCATCGTCGACAACACCGAACTGGCCGTCACCGTGGCCTTCGGCAAGCGCGTGGGTACCGCCTCGATCAACGAGTTCGACGACGCGGCGCTGCAGCGCGTGGTGCGTCGCGCCGAAGACCTGGCCCGCCTGGCCCCGGAAAACCCGGAGTTCATGCCGGCCATCGGCAAGCAGACCTACCGCCCCAGCCCGACCTTCAGCGAATCCACCGCCGCCATCGATCCGGCCTTCCGCGCCAAGGTCGCCGCCGATTCGATCGCGCCGTGCCGTGGCAACGGGCTGATCGCTGCAGGCTTCCTCGAAGACGGCCAGGGTTTCTACGCCACCGCCAACAGCAATGGCAACTTCGGCTACCAGCGCACCACCAACTTCGACTACACCTGCACCGTGCGCACCGAAGACGGCCGTGGTTCGGGCTGGGTGGGTCGCAACCTGAAGGACGCTGCCGACTTCAAGGCCGACCAGGACATCCGCATCGCCATGCGCAAGGCGACCGAGTCGCAGGAAGCCAAGGCACTGGAACCCGGCAAGTACACGGTGATCCTGGAGCCGGCAGCAGCCGCCGGCCTGATCAGCTTCATGATGAACTTCTTCAGCGCACGCTCGGCCGATGAAGGGCGCAGCTTCCTGTCGAAGAAGGGCGGTGGCAACAAGCTGGGCGAGCAGGTCTACGATCCGCGCGTGAACATGCATGCCGACCCGTGGCACCCGGACGCGCCGGTGCTGCCGTGGGACAACGAGGGCATGCCGCGTGAGCGCATCGCCATCATCGAGAACGGCAAGGTCGCCAACCTCGACTACTCGCGCTTCTGGGCACAGAAGCAGGGCAAGACCGCCAAGGCCACGCCCGGCAACCTGCTGATGAGCGGTGGCGAGAAGAGCACCGCCGAACTGGTGCGCGGCACTCAGAAGGGCATCCTGGTCACCCGTACCTGGTACATCCGCATGGTCGATCCGCAGACCGTGCTGCTGACCGGCCTGACCCGCGATGGCACCTTCTACATCGAGAACGGGCAGATCAAGCATCCGGTGAAGAACTTCCGCTTCAACGAATCGCCGGTGATCATGCTCAACAACATCGAAGAGCTGGGCAAGCCGGTGCGCGTGGCCGGTGACGAGTCCAACTTCGTGATGATGATTCCGCCGATGAAGCTGCGCGATTTCACCTTTACCTCGTTGTCCGACGCGGTCTGATGGATCGACGGGCCTGCCTGCGCTGGTTGGCCGCTGCCGCTTCGGCGGCGGCGCTGCCGGCATGGGCGCAGGCAGGCCCGCGCAGTTCGCGCTACGACTTCTGGTTCACCCGCCTGCAGTACGACTCCGGCGACTGGGACGTGGACGCGCGCATGCCGTCCAACCTGATCACCTCGCTGATCGACTACACCTCCCTGCGGGTGGACCCGCAGGAACGCGTGGTGGCGTTGGCCGATCCGCGCATGCTGGAAGCGCCGTTCTGCTACCTGGCCGGGCACACCCTGGTCGAGTTCAACGCGGCCGAACGGCAGAACTTCGTGCGCTACGTGCGCAATGGCGGCTTCGTCTTCGTCGACGACTGCAACCACGATATCGACGGCCTGTTCGCCACCTCGTTCGAAGCGCAGATGGGCCGGCTGTTCGGGCCGAAGGCGCTGCAGAAACTGCCCAACAGCCACGCGCTGTACCGCAGCTTCTTCCGCTTCCCCGACGGCCCGCCCGCGACCAGCTTCGAGCTCAACGGCTGGGGCGATGACCTGGTGCACGACTACCTGAAAGGCATCGAGGTCGATGGCCGGCTGGGTCTGCTCTACAGCAACAAGGATTACGGCTGCGAGTGGGACTACGACTGGCGCAACAAGCGTTTCCTGGCCGAAGACAACACCCGCTTCGGCGTCAACATCGTGATGTACGCATTGAACAATTGAACGGACCACGCCCATGACCTCCCCCGACCTCGATTCCCTGCTGCCGCGCCTGCACGCGCTGCGCAGCGCCCTGGCCCACGCCGTGGTCGGCCAGCACACCGTGGTCGAGCAGCTGCTGATCGGCCTGCTGGCCGGTGGCCACTGCCTGCTGGAAGGCGCGCCGGGGCTGGGCAAGACCCTGCTGGTGCGCTCGCTGGGGCAGGCACTGGAACTGCAGTTCCGGCGCGTGCAGTTCACCCCGGACCTGATGCCCAGCGACATCCTGGGCACCGAACTGCTGGAAGAAGACCACGGCACCGGTCATCGCCATTTCCGCTTCCAGCAGGGCCCGATCTTCACCAACCTGCTGCTGGCCGACGAGCTCAACCGCACCCCGCCCAAGACCCAGGCGGCGCTGCTGGAAGCGATGCAGGAGCGTACGGTCAGCTACGCCGGCACGACCTACACGTTGCCGGCGCCGTTCTTCGTGCTGGCCACGCAGAATCCGATCGAACAGGCCGGTACCTACCCCTTGCCCGAAGCACAGCTGGACCGCTTCCTGCTGCATGTGCTGGTCGATTACCCCAGCGAGGAAGAAGAGCGGCAGATCCTCGAACAGACCACCGGCGGTGCCACGGAAAGCGTGCCTAAGGTGATGGATGCCGAAGCGGTGATCGCGCTGCAGGCGGCGGTGCGCCAGGTGCATGTCAGCCCCGACGTGCTGGCCTGGATCACCCGCCTGGTCCGCGCCAGCCRCCCCGGCGATGGTGCACCGGCAGCGATCAACCAGTGGGTGAAATGGGGCGCGGGTCCGCGTGCCGGGCAGTCGCTGGTGCTGGCCGCCAAGGCGCGCGCCCTGCTGCAGGGACGCTTCGCCGCCACCCGCGAGGATGTGCAGGCGCTGGCGGCACCGGTGATGCGCCATCGCCTGCTGCTGTCCTTTGCCGCCGAAGCCGAGCAGAAGCGGGCCGACGATGTGGTCGCCGCACTGCTGCAGGCCGTTCCCTTCCCGGGTTGATCCACTGGTGACCGCAGGCACGCCGCTGCTGCTGCCACCCGACCTGCGTGCGCGCCTGCGTGCGCTGCGCCTGCGGCCACGCCTGGCCAGCGGTGCGAGCGGCATCGGCCAGCATGCCAGCCGCAGCCGCGGCGCCGGCCTGGAATTCGCCCAGTACCGCGCCTACGAGCCCGGTGACGAACTGCGCCAGATCGACTGGAAGCTGTATGCGCGCTCGGACCGCTTCTTCGTGCGCGAATCCGAGCGCGAGAGCCCGATCACCGTCTGGCTGCTGCTCGATGCCACAGCCTCGGCGGGCCAGTCCGACCATACAGCGCCCGGACGCAGCCGCCTGGATCACATGCGGCAGCTGGCTGCCTGCGTGGTCGAGCTGGCGCTGCAGCAGGGTGATCGCTTCGGCCTGCTGGCGATCAACGGCGAAGGCCTGCAGCTGGTGCCGGCCGCGCATGGCGCGCGCCAGCGCGACCGCGTGCATCTGCAGCTGCATGCCCTGCAGGCGCGCGGCGCATGGCCGGCCGCAGAGCGGCTGCGACCGCTGTGGGAGCGCGTGCGCCCCGGCGATCTGCTGCTGGCCATCGGCGATGGCTTCGACGACGCGGGCATCGTGC